>JBEKNG010000040.1:0-14217 GCA_049523075.1 Paraburkholderia sp. | reverse complement strand
TGATCGACATCTACCGCGGCAGTATTCGTGGACGGCGCCTCGACCACTTCGCCCTCCTCCACCAAATCATCCGCCGCGCCCACGTGCACTGCACCATGCGAATCGAGCCGGTTACGCGCACCGTTGATCGTGAAGCCCTGCTCGTACAGGAGCTCGCGAATCCGCCTGATCAACAGCACTTCATGATGCTGGTAATAGCGGCGATTGCCACGCCGCTTCACCGGCCTCAACTGCGTGAACTCCTGCTCCCAATACCGCAACACGTGCGGCTTCACACCGCACAGTTCGCTCACTTCACCTATGGTGAAGTAGCGCTTCGCCGGAATCGGAGGCAAGACGACTTTTTCGATCGTCGCTGTCATCGTCAGTTAGCCGTCGTGGTGGGTTGCGCAGGATCGCGCCCGTCGATCAGCGCGCGAAGCTTGCCTCAGCGCCGGTCTCGACCAGCGCCTTCAGCTTTTGACTTGCATGAAACGTCACAACGCGGCGAGCGGCAATCGGAATGGCCTCGCCGGTCTTCGGATTCCGGCCGGGACGCTGGGGCTTGTCACGCAACTGAAAGTTGCCGAAGCCCGACAGCTTCACGCTATCGCCGCTCTCCAACGCGTCGCGAATCACCTCGAAGAACGCCTCGACCATATCCTTCGCCTCCCGCTTGTTGAGTCCGACATTGTCGAACAGCAACTCAGCGAGCTCGGCCTTGGTGAGCGTGGGCGTTTCCGCCGAAGCGTTTGCGGGTGATGTCGGAATATCGCGAATCATGGCGCTACGCTGCGCCGTAAGAAGGGCTTCGAAATCACTCGAGTTCATTTCATTCATATCTATCAAATGGCGCGCCAACCAGGAACCGGAGAATGCGAAAACTTCCGCTTAAAGAGTATCCGCGGCTTATCCGCGCAACCGTGCGCCATATACTCGAGCCAGACGATCCACCAGGGTTTGAATGGCCAGATCGACCGTCTCATCCTGAAGGGTCCCGCCAGTATCTTGCAAGGTCACACGGAACGCAAGGCTTTTCTCGTGAGCTGCCAACCCACCGGAAGTGTTTGATTTTGGACGAAATTCGTCGAAAAGCGCAACCCTTCTGACGGTCTTGCAGGCATCCTCGGAAAGCGCCTTTTGAAGTTCATCGAGCAGTGCCTGGACCTCGATTTTCTGATCCACGACTACCGCGATATCGCGACGCACTGGCGGAAACTTCGAAACTTCCGACGGTACCGGTAATGCACGCTGAGTTAATGCATCCGCCTCGATTTCAAACAGAATCGGCGCATGCGGCAAATCATATTTTTGCATCCAGCGCGGATGCAATTCACCAATCCAACCCACAGCGCGGCCATTCAGTTCAATACGCGCGCTACGGCCCGGATGCAATGCCGGATGTTCGGCTTTCACAAAGCGCGCCACTGCCGGCGAGAACAATGCTTCCAGATCGCCCTTGACGTCGAAGTAGTCGACGGCGCGCGTCGTCGCGCCCCATTGTTCTTCCTGCGCCGGACCGTAGGCCAGGCCACCGAACATCTTCGGCTGCGTGAAGCCTTCGACCTGCAGTTCGCCGGCCTTGATCGCGGGATCGTGCAGGAACACACGACCCACTTCGAAGACGCGCACGCGGTCCGCGACGCGACGATTCAGGTTCGTACGCAGCACTTCGATCAGGCTGCCGAACAACGTCGTGCGCATCACCGAAAGCTGGCTTGCGATCGGATTCAGCAGGCGCACTGGTGTGTCGTTGCCCGCGAAATCCTGCTCCCATTGCGCATCGACGAAGCTGAAATTCACCGTCTCCGCGTAGTCGCGCGCCGCGAGCGCGTGACGGATATCGTGGATGGTGCGCTGTGTTTCGTTGGTCGCACGCATTTCGCTCGTCGCCACGGGCGGGCGCGCCGGAATCTTTTCGAAACCGTAGATACGCGCGACTTCTTCAATCAGGTCTTCTTCGATTTCGAGGTCGAAGCGATACGACGGCGGTGTCACGGAGAACACGTCGCCATCCTGCGTGAACGTGAGACCGAGGCGCGTGAAGATCTGAGCGATCTCGTCTGCACCGATCGCAACGCCGATGATGCGGTTCGCACGCGCGACACGCATCTTCACCGGCGCGCGCTGCGGCACGTTGACGATCTGATCGTCGACCGGGCCTGCTTCGCCACCGCAGATGTCGAGGATCAGTTGCGTGATGCGTTCGATATGCTCGACAGTGGTCGCATAGTCGACACCGCGCTCGAAGCGATGCCCTGCGTCCGTCGAGAAATTGTATTTGCGCGAACGGCCACGAATGCTATCCGGCCACCAGAAGGCGGCTTCCAGATAGATATTGGTCGTGTCGAGCGTCACGGCCGTGCTGTCGCCGCCCATGATGCCTGCGAGACTTTCGATATGCTGATCATCCGCGATGACGCCAACCGTTTCGTCGAGTTCGACGGTGTTGCCGTTCAGCAGCTTGAGCGTTTCACCCTTGCGGCCCCAGCGCACATCCATGCTGCCGTGAATCTTGTCCAGATCGAACACGTGCGACGGACGGCCCAGTTCGAGCATCACATAGTTCGAGATGTCGACCAGCGCGGAGATGCTGCGCTGCCCCGAGCGCGCCAGACGCTCGACCATCCACTGCGGCGACTTCGCACGCGCATTCACGCCGCGAATCACGCGGCCCGAGAAACGGCCGCACAGGTCCGGCGCCGAGATCTTGACCGGCAAAGTTTCGTTCAAGGTGACCGTGGCCGGCTTGATGTCGAGCGCGTGCAGCGGTGCGCCCGTGATGGCCGACGTTTCGCGTGCCACGCCGAACACTGACAGACAGTCCGCCTTGTTCGGCGTCAGCTTGATTTCGAAGACGGTGTCGTCGAGGTTGAGCGTCTCGCGGATGTCCTGGCCGATCGGCGTATCTTCTGGGAGGATCAGCAGCCCGCTATGATCGTCCGAGAGCTTCAGTTCGCGCGCCGAGCACAGCATGCCCTGGCTTTCCACGCCGCGTAGCTTCGAGAGCTTGATCGCGAACGGCGCGCCACCCTCTTCGGCCGGCGGCAGTTCTGCACCCACCAGCGCGACCGGCACCTTGATACCCGGCGCGACGTTCGGCGCACCACAGACGATGTTGAGCGTCGCGCCCGTGCCGGCGTCGACCTGACACACGTTGAGCTTGTCCGCGTCCGGGTGCTTGACGACCTCGAGAACCCGGCCGACAACGATCTTCTTGGTCGGCGGCGCAGCAGGCCGCAGGCCCTCGACTTCGAGTCCCGCCATCGTCAGCGCGTGCGACAGCTCGTCCGTCGTCATCTGCGGGTCGACAAAGCTTCTTAGCCAGGATTCCGGGAATTGCATGGTTCTGTGTACGTTCTGATCAGGTTAGTCCACGTCCGGCAGGTACCTTCTTCAGTTACCGCTTGGGTAACCGGGCCCCCTGCCGGTGGCACTGCTTGCGGCGCGCACTTGCCGGTGTATTTGCATCTGGCAGCGTGCGCGGCCGCCCTCGTTGCGCGTTGTTACGTGCTGCTGCAGCCGCTCTCGCCAGGTGACGCGCGGCTACCTATCGAGCCCGCCGTAGCGTCCTGGCCGTAGCCCGGCTCGAAGCGTTAAGCGAATTGCCGCAGGAAGCGCAGGTCGTTGTCGAAGAACAGACGCAGGTCCTGCACACCGTAGCGCAACATCGTCAGCCGCTCGAGGCCGCTGCCGAAGGCGAAACCGATGTAACGCTCCGGGTCGAGGCCCATGTTGCGGATCACCGTGGGGTGAACCTGGCCGGAACCCGAGATTTCGAGCCACTTGCCGGCGTTCTTGCCCGTTTCGAACAGCATGTCGATTTCGGCCGACGGTTCGGTGAACGGAAAGTACGACGGACGGAAGCGCACGAGGATATCGTCGCGCTCGAAGAATTTTTTGAGGAAGTCGGTGTAGACGCCCTTCAGGTCAGCGAAGCTGATGTTCTCGTCGATCCACAGGCCTTCGACCTGATTGAACATCGGCGAGTGCGTCGCGTCGCTGTCCACACGATACGTGCGGCCCGGCACGATCACCTTGATCGGCGGCGTGTTGGTGCGCGCGTAGCGTACCTGCATCGGGCTCGTATGCGTGCGCAGCAGCAACTGGCGGCCGTCGGCATCCTTGCCGTCAACGTAGAAGGTGTCCTGCATCGAACGCGCCGGATGGTTTTCCGGGCTGTTCAACGCGGTGAAGTTGTACCAGTCGGTCTCGATTTCGGGGCCGTCGGCCACATCGAATCCGATCGTACGGAAAATCTGTTCGACGCGTTCCCACGTGCGCATGACCGGATGCAGGCTGCCTGCTCCGAGGCCACGGCCGGGCAACGTGACGTCAATGGCTTCAGCGGCAAGGCGCTGGTTCAAGAGCGCGTCGGCAAGCGCCTGACGGCGGGCCGTCAACGCGGCTTCCACCTGCTGCTTGACGACGTTGATCCGCGCGCCTTCGGTCTTGCGCGTCTCGGGATCGAGTTTGCCAAGGCCCTTCAACAGCTCGGTCAGCGCACCCGATTTGCCGAGAAAGCGGGCTTTCTCGTTCTCGAGGGTGGTGACGTCGTTGGCTTCCCCGAAGGCTTTTTGCGCGTCAGCGACAATCTGGTCCAGATCCATTGATCCCATCATTTCAACGTCAGTGTTCATTCGATGCAAAACTGGCTCGACCAACAAAAAAGGGGCTCGGTGAGGAGCCCCGTTTTTGTTGCAGCGTCACCGAGACTACCGGATTTTCGCTGCAACGAACCACGCAGTTTAATTGCCCAAAGCGCAATCAGGCTGCAACGGCGGCTTTCACCTGCTGAACGATCGCAGCAAAAGCAGCCTTGTCGAACACAGCCATGTCGGCCAGCACCTTGCGGTCGAGTTCGATCGAAGCCTTCTTCAGGCCGTTGATGAACACGCTGTACGTCATGTCGTGCTGACGCACCGCCGCGTTGATACGCGTGATCCACAATGCACGGAACACACGCTTCTTGTTGCGGCGATCGCGGTAGGCGTATTGGCCTGCGCGCATGACCGCCTGCTTGGCGATACGATAGACGTTATTGCGGCGGCCGCGGTAACCCTTGGCCAGCTTGATGATCTTTTTGTGACGGGCCCGTGCGGTAACCCCACGTTTGACTCTAGGCATAGTTAGCTCCTGTGAGTTTTAGTTAAGGGTTAAGCGAACGGCAGCATTGCGCGCACGGAGTTCATATCTGACTCATGAACTGACGTGGAACCGCGCAGATGGCGTTTGTTCTTGGTGGTCTTCTTGGTAAGAATGTGGCGCTTGAAGGCTTGACCGCGCTTGACGGTACCGCCCGGACGCACCACGAAGCGCTTCGCAGCACTCTTCTTGGTCTTCATCTTCGGCATGACAACTCCATTATTAGATGGATATGGGTGTGCGGTCGGCCTGATGACCATTACCCGCCCTTCGAAACCCACTCCACTTGGTATGCAGTCGGCCGATATTGCTGGCCGCCGCTTTTCAGACACAGCGCCTTTTTGCATAGATGCTGTTCCGAAACCTGCTTGTCTTCGCCACACACACGCAAACACGCACACGCAGGCGGCGAAGTCTTGCTCAATCTTTTCTGCACAACGGCGCGCGCTTTGCGGCGCGCTGCCCAGCAAGCAACCCTCGCTGCTTACTTCTTTTTCTTCGGAGCGAGCACCATGATCATCTGGCGCCCTTCCATCTTCGGCATTTGCTCGACCTGACCGACTTCGTCGAGGTCAGTGCGCAGGCGTTCCAACATGCGCATACCGATTTCCTGGTGAGCCATTTCGCGGCCACGGAAACGCAACGTGATTTTTGTCTTGTCGCCGTCGTCGAGGAAGCGGATGAGGTTGCGCAGTTTGACGTTGTAATCACCGTCATCAGTGCCCGGGCGGAATTTGACTTCCTTGACCTGGACAATCTTCTGCTTGAGCTTGGCCTCGTGTTGCTTCTTCGCTTCCGAGTACTTGAACTTGCCGTAGTCCATCAAGCGGCAAACCGGCGGCACCGCCTGAGGAGCGATTTCGACCAGATCCACATCTTGCTGTTCCGACATGCGGAACGCATCAGCGAGCTTCACGATGCCGAGCGGTTCGTTCTCGACTCCGACCAGACGCACCTCGGGTGCAGTAATTTCACCGTTGATGCGGTGCGCAGACTTATCAGTAGCGATGTTACGTTTCCTCTAAAAATTAAAAAAACGAGCCGCGCTGCCAGGTGGTTTACCTGAACGACTGCACGTCCTGGCGCAGACGCTCAATGAAGGCGCTGACGGGCATTACACCCAGGTCAACACCGCCACGGGCACGCACGGCTACCGTTTGTGCATCACGCTCTTTATCGCCGACCACAAGGAGGTACGGCACCTTTTCCAGCGTGTGCTCACGTATTTTATAGCTAATCTTCTCGTTGCGCAAATCGGCCTCTACTCTAACCCCTTGTTTTTGCAACGATTGGGCCAGAGACTTGGCATATTCCGTCTGACTTTCCGCAATATTCATCACAACCACCTGCATAGGCGCCAGCCATGACGGCATTGCACCAGCATGGTGCTCGATCAGAATACCGAGGAAGCGCTCCATTGATCCGACGATTGCCCGGTGCAACATAATCGGACGGCGGCGGCTATTGTCTTCCGCGACGTATTCGGCGCCGAGGCGCTCCGGCAACACCATATCGAGCTGCAGCGTGCCGCACTGCCACGAGCGACCCAGCGCGTCCTTGATGTGGTACTCGACCTTCGGGCCGTAGAACGCACCCTCGCCCGGCAACTCTTCCCACGTCACGCCGCAGGCCGTCAGCGCGTCGCGCAGACCCTGTTCGGCACGATCCCAGGTCTCGTCGGTACCGGCCCGGGCGTCCGGGCGCAGCGACAGCTTGATATCGACATTATCGAAGCCGAAGTCCTTGTACACGCTCATCGCGAGCGTGTTGAAGGCGATCGATTCGCTGATGAACTGGTCTTCGGTACAAAAAATGTGTGCGTCGTCTTGCACGAAACCACGCACGCGCATCAGGCCGTGCAGCGCGCCCGACGATTCGTTGCGGTGGCACGAGCCGAACTCTGCATAACGCAGCGGCAGATCGCGGTACGAACGCAGGCCGTGATTGAAGACCTGCACGTGACCCGGGCAGTTCATCGGCTTGATCGCGTAGTCGCGCTTTTCCGATTCGGTCGTGAACATGTTTTCACGATAGTTCTGCCAATGGCCCGACGCTTCCCACAGCGAGCGGTCCATGATCATCGGCGTCTTGATCTCGAGGTAGCCGGCGTCGTTCACGCGGCGGCGCATGTACTGCTCGACCTGCTGCCACAACGTCCAGCCACGCGGATGCCAGAACACCATGCCCGGCGATTCGTCCTGCATGTGGAACAGGTCGAGTTGCTTGCCGAGCTTGCGGTGATCGCGCTTCTCCGCTTCTTCAAGCATGTGCAGGTAGGCTTCCTGGTCTTCCTTCTTCGTCCAGGCCGTGCCGTAGATGCGCTGCAACTGTTCGTTCTTCGAATCACCGCGCCAGTAGGCGCCGGCAACCTTCATCAGCTTGAAGACCTTCATTTTCCCGGTAGACGGTACGTGCGGGCCGCGGCACAGATCCGTGAAGCCGCCATGCGAGTACAGCTTGATTTCGTCAGTCGAAGGAATCGACTCGATGATCTCGGCCTTGTACTTTTCGCCGATGCTCTTGAAGTAGTCCACCGCTTCGTCGCGCGACACCACGCGGCGCGAAACCGGCTCGTCTTTCTTCGCGAGGTCCTGCATGCGCTTTTCGATCTTCTCGAGATCTTCCGGCGTGAAAGGACGGTTGTACGCGAAGTCGTAGTAGAAGCCGTTGTCGATCACCGGTCCGATCGTGACCTGCGCTTCCGGGTACAGGTCTTTCACCGCGTACGCGAGCAAGTGCGCCGTTGAGTGGCGAATGATGTCGAGACCGTCAGCGTCTTTTTCCGTCACGATCGCGAGCGACACATCGTGATCGATCAGCGCGGACGTATCGACCAGCTCACCGTCGATCTTGCCGCCGAGCGCGGCCTTCGCGAGGCCGGGGCCAATGGAGGCCGCCACTTCGGCGACGGTCACCGGATGCTCGTACTGTCGAACAGAACCGTCGGGCAGACGTATCGAAACCATTGCGTTCTCCGTGGTGCCGACCGACGGCGGCACATACAACCATCAAATAAGCCAAAAAAAATGCGGCCCCGCTTTCGAGGGGCCGCATTCACATTTCCTGCAAACTACACTGGCGAAAGTGGTCCTCGACTAGCGTCGCTCCGAAGTAGTTTCGGTCAACGTTCGCGGTGTCATAACCGTATTCGCCTTTGCGCCAAGGCGCTTACTGCAGCTTGCGAAACCCCGGCAAACCGGAATTTCTCTTTCGTTGGTAGGCTCGATTGGACTCGAACCAACGACCCCCACCATGTCAAGGTGGTGCTCTAACCAGCTGAGCTACGAGCCTGAAGAAACGAGATTATATGGAGCCCCACATCGCTTGGCAAGTACTTTTGTACACCGGCACGGAAAAATTCCCGCTGCAATTTATCGTTGCGCGGCGTACGGCACACGTCACGTCTTGCGCCCTGCCCGCAACACTCCCGTGACCTCTCCGAGCAACGTGCAGGCACGCTGAATCTGCGCGGCACTCGACACCTCGACCGTGAACTGCATGAACGCGGCGTTACGACGCGTTTGCGTCTTCACGCCGATCACATTCATCTTCTCGCGCGCGAACACTTCGGAGATATCGCGCAGCAAGCCCTGACGATCCGTCGCGTCGATCGTCAGATCGACCGGATACACCGAGCGCCCGTTCCCGCTCATCACATCGGCGGACCAGGCTGTTTCCAGCACGCGCTCGGGCGCGCGATCGGCCATGCGCAAAAACGTCGGACAATCGCTGCGGTGAATCGACATGCCTTTACCACGCGTCACGAAACCGCTGATGCCGTCGGGCGGCGCCGGCCGGCAGCAGCGCGCGAGTTGCGTCAGCAACGCGTCGACGCCGACCACCAGCACGCCCGTCGATGCGCCATGCGCGACACTCGAGCCGCTGCTGCGCTTCTCGAACTGCTCGGGCACTTCGACCACAGGCTCCGGCGGTGGCGCATCCTGCAGCACCTGCTCGACCTGCCGCAAACTGAACTCTTCCTTGCCGACCACCGAGAACAGATCATCGGTGGTCTTGAAGCCCAGCTTCGTCGCGAGCTGGTCCAGATTGACCGAGGTCTTGCCTTCGCGCTGCAGCGTCTTTTCGACCATCGCCCGGCCTGTGGCGATGTTCTCCTGCAACTCGACCGCGTTGAACCATGCGCGCACCTTTTGCCGCGCACGCGGACTATGCAGATAGCCAAGCTGCGGATTGAGCCAGTCGCGCGACGGTCCGCCCTCTTTCACGGAAACGATCTCGACCGTTTGGCCATTCTGCAACTGCGTGTTGAGCGGCACCATCGCACCATCCACACGTGCACCACGGCAACGGTGTCCCAGTTCGCTGTGCAGGTGATACGCGAAATCCACCGGCGTTGAGCCTTGCGGCAACGGAATCACACGCGCCTGCGGCGTAAGCACGTAGATGTGGTCGTCGTCAAAGGTGGCCTGACGCAATTGCTCCCATGGCTGCGCAGCGCGCTTCTCACCGTGCTCGCCTTCGGATACTTCATCTTTCCATGCAAGCAACTGGCGCAACCAGGCAATCTTCTCGTCGTATTTCTCGCTTGCCGTGACCTGGCCGCCGTAGCCGCGCGTGCCGGCTTCCTTGTAGCGCCAATGGGCCGCCACGCCATACTCGGCGAACTGGTGCATTTCCTGGGTCCGGATCTGCACTTCGAACGCGCGGCCGTCATCGCCGATCACAACCGTATGTAGCGACTTGTAGCCATTCGGCTTGGGGCGCGAGATGTAGTCGTCGAATTCCCTCGGCACAGGTTGCCACAGGTTGTGCACGATGCCGAGCACCGTGTAGCAATCCTTGATATCCGGCACGATCACGCGGAACGCGCGCACGTCGTAGAGCTCGGCGAAGTCGAGCTCCTTGCCGCGCATCTTGCGCCATATGCTGTAGATGTGCTTTGGCCGCCCGCTCACTTCGGCGCGAATATTCGCGGCGGACAGTTCCTGTTGCAGCCGCGCGATGGCCTGGGCCACATAGGTCTCGCGCTCTAAGCGCTTCTCATCGAGCAGCTTGGCGATGCGCTTGTATGTAGCAGGCTCTTCGAAGCGCAGTGCGAGGTCTTCGAGCTCCCACTTCAGTTGCCAGATGCCGAGACGGTTTGCGAGCGGCGCGTAAATATCGAGCGTCTCGCGAGCCACATCAGGCGAAGGCGTCAACTTCGCCGCCGCGTAATAACGCATTGATTGAAGCCGCGACGCGAGCCGGATCAGCACGACGCGGATGTCTTGCGCAAACGCAAGCAGCATCTTGCGCAGCGCTTCGACCTGCGCGCGGCGCGCGGCCTGGGCATCGCGTCCGGCTTCAGGAATCGCATTCTGGGCGGCACGCAAACTGACGGTGCCAAGCCGCAGCAGTTTGCGCACGTCGCTGACGAGTTGCGCGACCTCTTCGCCGAAGTTGTCGGCAATCACCTGCTCGGGATCCTGCAGATGCGGCGTGAGCGCAAACAAGGCCGCCGCCAGCACCGCTGGCGGGTCGACATTGAGCGTGCGCATGATCGCCGCCGTACCCGCTGCGTGATCCGCCAGCGATTCGCCCGACGACAGCCGCACCTCGCCTGCGTGCTCCCGCACGAACGCCATCGCCTCTTCGAAGGAAGGGAGGGGAATGGGTGCAGTCGTAACGGTATCGGTATTCATGGTGCGACGGCCCGCCGGGACAGACGGATCAACAGGGATTGAACAACAAAATTCAGATGCCGACTTAGCTGCGCTGCGCGGCCACGACCACGACTTCGACCAGGCACTTCGGGTTCGCAAGCTTTGCTTCGACGGTGGCGCGCGGTGGTGTGGCGCCTTGCTCGACCCACTCGTCCCATACGGCGTTCATGCCGGAGAAATGAACCATGTCGGAGATGTAAATCTGCACCGATAACAGCAGCGACTTGTCGCTGTTCACTTCAGCCAGCAGACGGTCAATGTGGCCGAGCACTTCACGCGTCTGGCCGGTGATGTCCTGATCTGCGTCCTCGGCGATCTGCCCGGCGAGGTACACGGTGCCGTTGTGCACAGCGATTTCGGAGAGCCGCTTGCCGACGTGGTGACGAATGACTGCCATGACGATTCCTGGTGATGGTTAAGGTTGATCGGAGATCCGTTGCGCCTCGTGCCTCAACCCAGAGACGCGCTGCGAAACCCCATATTATGACGCGTCGCTGGCTGCTCCGATGAAGAAGCGGCGGGCAATCTCGATCTGCCCGGCGCTGACAAACGCCGGCGCGTGGCCCACGCCGGGGATCTCTACGCTCGACACCGCCCTGCCCTGCGCAACCATCTTTTCGACCGTTTCGCGCGACAGCAAGTCCGATTGCGCGCCGCGCACCACCAGCACCGGCGCCTGAATCGCCGTCAGCGCGCCCCACAGCGCAGCCTCACCCGCTGCCGCCTGTTCGTCCGTGGTTGCGGCAAACGGCACAGCGATGCGGGGGTCATAACGGAAATGCCACGCGCCATTGCGTTCGTGCAGGAGCGGCGTGTTGATCTCGCGCCATTCCTCCGGTGTCAAGGGCCCGAACGATTGCGCCAGCAAGGCGGCGTAATCGATGCCCTGCTGCAGGGTTTCGAACTGCACCGGCTTGCCGAGGTACTCGCCAATTCGGGTCACCGCACCCGGTTCGAGATGCGGGCCCACGTCATTCAGCAACATCTTCTGGATCGGCGAGCCGGGCAGACCCGCCAGCCCCAGGCCGACCAGGCCACCCATCGAGGTGCCGAACCAGTCCACCTTTTCCACGTCCAGTCGCGCGATCAGCGTGACCATGTCCGAGACGTATTGCGGCACCGTGTAGTAATTGGGGACGTTCAGCCAGGATGAAAGTCCCCGACCGGCCACATCCGGGCAGACCACCCGGTACGTGTCCGCAAGAGCCGCCGCCAGGCGGTCGAAGTCGCGCCCTGAACGCGTCAGGCCATGGACGCAGACCAGCACCCGCGGGTTCGCCGGGTCGCCCCATTCGGTATACGCGAGGCGATGCAGGCCGCCGGGGCTCGCACATTGCACGAAACGTTGACGGGGTGTGGCCGCAGCGGAGGCGGCATGCGGAGCGATCGAAGCAAGCGGTGCGGAGGACGTAGCGGTCATTGGAATTTCCTTGCGAAAGCACGGACCTCGGTCCGGCAAATCAGGCGCGGCACTCGGGCGGCCAAGGCTGCAGGGCATGATAAAACGCCACCGAACACAGCAAACACAAGCCGGACGAGACGCGGATGAAAGGGCATGCAACGTTTAGACGATTGTAAACTGCTTTGCCGCCCGCCAAGGATCAGCCGGACGGCCTAGGTAAAAGGAACAACGCGCAGCGCTGCAACTGCCATCCAGTAGTCCGGCTGCGGCGGGGCAGCACGGGATAGGGCCCAGCACCGTGGCCTACCAGACAGACCGCAAAAAAGCCCGCGCACGAGGCGGCGCACGAAGCGGCACACAGTCAGGCGAAAAAACTGGCGCCACTCGCCGCCCCCTCCATAACCGCCCGCGCAAAAGCAAAACGGGCGAAGACATCCGTCTCGCCCGCTTCAATTCAGTCTTGTATCCGTCACAGGTCATGCTAACGATGGCCGCCGGAATCCCCGAGAGCCACCGCGCCACCCGATCAACTCACGGCGCTCACATCGAGCGGCGCACCGGTCTTGGCCTTGATCTCCTCAACCGTGACGCCCGGCGCCAGTTCGGTCAGCTTCAGACCTTCCGCCGTCACTTCAATCACGCCGAGGTCCGTGATGATCTGATCGACCACGCCCACGCCCGTCAGCGGCAGCGTGCATTCCTCGAGAATCTTGTGCTGGTCGCCTTTCGCGACGTGCTCCATCAGCACGACGACGCGCTTGACGCCCGCCACCAGATCCATTGCGCCGCCCATGCCCTTGATCATCTTGCCCGGGATCATCCAGTTCGCCAGATCGCCCTTCTTGCTGATCTGCATGGCGCCCAGAATGGCGAGGTTGATATGGCCGCCGCGAATCATCGCGAACGAGTCCGCCGACGAAAAAATCGACGAGCCCGGCAGCGTGGTCACCGTCTGCTTGCCGGCGTTGATCAGGTCCGCATCCACTTCCTCTTCGGTCGGCGACGGTCCGATGCCCAGCAGGCCGTTTTCCGACTGCAGCCACACCTCGATGCCCGCGGGCACGTGGTTCGCCACCAGCGTCGGCAGGCCAATACCGAGGTTCACGTAGAAGCCGTCCTGCAGTTCCTTCGCCGCGCGCGCGGCCATTTCGTCACGAGTCCATGCCATGATTACTCTCCTTTCGCGCGGACAATGCGTTGTTCGATGCGTTTCTCCGGATGCGCATTGAGGACGATGCGCTGCACGAAGATGCCCGGCGTATGGATGGCGTCCGGATCGAGTTCGCCCACTTCAACGATTTCCTCGACTTCCGCCACGGTGATCTTGCCCGCCATCGCGCACATCGGGTTGAAGTTGCGCGCGGTGCGGCGATAGATCAGATTTCCCGACTTGTCGGCCTTCCACGCCTTGACGAGCGACACGTCGGCCGTGAGCGAATGTTCGAGCACGTAGTGGTTCTCGCCGAACTGGCGGGTTTCCTTGCCTTCGGCGATCAGCGTGCCGTAGCCGGTGTTGGTGAAGAAGGCTGGAATGCCCGAGCCGCCTGCACGCAGCTTCTCGGCGAGCGTGCCTTGCGGCGTGAATTCGAGCTCGAGTTCGCCGGCCAGATATTGGCGCTCGAACTCCTTGTTTTCGCCCACGTACGACGAGATCATCTTCTTGATCTGCCGTGTTTCGAGCAACAGGCCGAGGCCGAAGCCATCGACACCCGCGTTGTTGCTGATGCAGGTGATGCCCTTGACGCCCGTGTCGCGCAGCGCTGCAATCAGCGCCTCCGGAATGCCGCACAGGCCAAAGCCGCCGACGGCGAATGTCTGCCCGTCCTTGACGATGTCCTTGAGCGCGTCAGCCGCGCCTGGATAG
This sequence comes from Paraburkholderia sp., assembly GCA_049523075.1. Classification (GTDB taxonomy): domain Bacteria; phylum Pseudomonadota; class Gammaproteobacteria; order Burkholderiales; family Burkholderiaceae; genus Paraburkholderia. The sequence goes on along the minus strand of JBEKNG010000040.1, from coordinate 164 downwards.
ACCTTGTTCATCAGTGTGTCCCTTCCTTTATGGAAACTCGAAATCCGGATCAGTGCGATGCGGGGTGACGCGCGGTGTGACCGTGCGCGGCCTGAGCCCAGAACGTCATTCTAGTCATCCATGGCCGGCTGTGCGTTGACATCGCACGGTTACAGCACGCCAAG
>JBEKNG010000039.1:0-14334 GCA_049523075.1 Paraburkholderia sp. | reverse complement strand
CCACTTCCTCGCACCGGTCGTCATCACGCTGTCGCTGATCGCGGTCATCTATATCGGTCTCGTCGCGATGGTGCAGGCCGACATGAAAAAGCTGGTCGCGTATTCGTCGATCGCGCACATGGGCTTCGTGACCCTCGGCTTCTTCATCTTCAACCAGCTCGGCGCGGAAGGCGCGATCGTGCAAATGATCTCGCACGGCTTTGTCTCGGGCGCGATGTTCCTTTGCATCGGCGTGCTATATGACCGCATGCACTCGCGCCAGATCTCCGATTACGGCGGCGTCGTCAACACGATGCCGAAGTTCGCGGCACTGGTGATGCTGTTTGCGATGGCCAACTGCGGCCTGCCGGGCACTTCCGGCTTCGTTGGTGAATTCATGGTGATTCTGGCTGCGGTTCAGTACAACTTCTGGATTGCAGGCGGCGCCGCGGTCACGCTGATTCTCGGCGCGGCCTACACGCTGTGGATGTACAAGCGCGTGTACTTTGGCGCGGTAGCAAACGACCACGTGAAGAAACTGCTCGATATCAACAATCGTGAATTTTTCATGCTGATCGTGCTGGCCGCATTGACGCTATTCATGGGCCTGTATCCAAAGCCCTTTACCGATGTAATGCACGTATCCGTGGAAAACCTCCTCTCCCACGTTGCGCAATCGAAACTGCCGTTGCCACAGTAAGGCAGAGCGGAGGAATTAAAAGATCATGCAAAACGCACCTATGACTGCCCTGGCGCCTGACGCCCTGTTGATGCTCGCTGTTGTTGTCGCGTGGCTCAACGACACGTTCTTCGGCCAGGCTGGTCGACGCATCACGTATCTGATCGCGCTGTTCTCGACGCTGGTTGCCGGCTTCTGGTTCGCCGTGAACGCTTTCGACCCGCAGGCGCATTACTTCTTCGGGCACATGTACGTGGTGGACGCCTTCGGCAGCATGATGAAGGCGGTGGTGTCGCTCGGTTACGCCGTGTCGATTATCTACTCGCGCAAGTATCTGGAAGATCGCGATCTGTTCCGTGGTGATTTCTTCCTGCTCGGGATGTTCTCGCTGCTCGGCCAGTTGGTGATGATTTCCGGCAACAACTTCCTGACGCTGTACCTCGGTCTGGAACTGATGTCGCTGTCGCTGTACGCGGTGATCGCCCTGCGTCGCGATGTGGCGCAGTCGAATGAAGCTGCCATGAAGTACTACGTGCTGGGTGCATTGGCCTCGGGCTTCCTGTTATATGGCATTTCGATGCTCTACGGCGCAACCGGCTCGCTGGACCTGAACGAAGTGTTCAAGGCGGTGGCATCGGGTCGCATCAACGACGTCGTGCTGCTGTTCGGCGTGATCTTCATCGTGGCGGGCGTGGCGTTCAAGATGGGCGCGGTGCCGTTCCACATGTGGGTACCTGACGTGTATCAGGGCGCGCCGACCGCAATGACGTTGCTCACGGGCGGTGGCCCGAAGGTCGCTGCGTTCGCGTGGGGCCTGCGCTTCCTCGTGATGGGTCTGCTGCCGCTCGCAGTCGACTGGCAGGAGATGTTGGTGATCTTCGCCGCGCTGTCGCTGATCGTCGGCAACATCACCGGGATCGTGCAGCGTAACGTCAAGCGGATGCTCGCTTACTCGGCGATCTCGAACATGGGTTTCGTGCTGCTCGGTCTGGTCTCCGGCGTGGTTGACGGCAAGACGAGCATGGCTGCAAGCGCTTACGGTTCGGCCATGTTCTACAGCATCGTCTACCTCGTGACGACGCTCGGCACGTTCGGTATCGTCATGCTGCTCGCACGCCGCGATTTCGAAGCTGAGACGCTCGACGACTTCAAGGGTTTGAATCAGCGTAGCCCGGTGTTTGCGTTCGTGATGATGATCATGATGTTCTCGCTCGCAGGCATTCCGCCGGCGGTCGGCTTCTACGCCAAGCTCGCCGTGCTGCAAGCGACGATGAACGCGGGTCTCACGTGGCTGGCCGTGCTGGCGGTGATCACGTCGCTGTTCGGTGCGTTCTACTACCTGCGTATCGTCAAGCTGATGTACTTCGACGAGCCGCTCGACACCAACCCGATCAAGGCGGACGTGTGCAACCGTGCGTTGCTGGCGTTCAACGGCGTGGCCGTGCTGGTGCTCGGTCTGGTTCCGGGACATCTGTTAAGCGCTTGCCTGCAAGCGATCACCCATACTCTTACACTCTGATGTCCGCTGCTGGCTGGTTTATTGTGTTGTTGGCGCTTGCGGGCGCCAACCTGCCGTTCCTGAATCAACGCCTCTTCGCCGTCGTGCCGCTCAAGGCGGTGAAGAAGAGCGTGTGGCTGCGGATCGCCGAGCTGATTGCGCTGTATTTCGTGGTGGGCGCATTCGGCTTTATGCTCGAGGCTCGCGCGGGTAACCGCTTCGAGCAGGGCTGGCAGTTCTACGCGATCACCTTCAGTCTGTTTCTGGTGTTCGCGTTTCCCGGCTTTACTTTCCAGTATCTCGTCAAACGGCGCTGACGGCTCAAGCCGTCGCGCACCACGACGTTTTGAGGTTGCACATGGCTGAACTTCCCGATCACGACGCGGTGCTCACCGAGACCTGTCTCGAAAGCAAGACGATTCACCAGGGCCCGTTCCTGACGCTCAAGTGCGATACCGTGCGCCTGCCGGACGGCAAGAGCGCGACGCGCGAGTACGTCAAGCATCCGGGCGCCGTGATGGTGATCCCGCTGCTCGATGACGGCCGCGTCCTGCTCGAATGCCAGTACCGCTATCCGATCGGCAAGGTCATGTACGAGTATCCGGCCGGCAAGCTCGATCCGAACGAGGACCCTCTCGTCTGCGCAAAGCGCGAACTGCACGAAGAGACCGGTTATACGGCGCGCGAATACGTCTATTTAACGCGCATCCATCCGATCATTTCGTACTCGACCGAATTCATCGACATCTATCTCGCACGCGGCCTGACTGCCGGCGAGCGCAAGCTCGACGAAGGCGAGTTTCTCGAACTGTTCACGGCAACTGTGCCTGAGGTGTCCGAGTGGGTGCGCACCGGCAAGATCACCGACGTGAAGACCATCATCGGCACGTTCTGGCTGGAGAAAGTGCTGTCCGGCGTATGGCCGAGCGCTGAGCCCGAGCCGAACTGACACGGCGAGCGTCTAACAGGCGGTCATAAGCAAGGGTTCAAAAGGCGATCAGACGCGGCAATCCCTGAACCGCGCCCCCACGCAGCAATAACGGCAGCCCATTGGCTGCCGTTGTCATTGATAGGGTCCGTTGATGCGCTTTATGGCGCCTCGGCGGGCAGCCGCGCAACGGGTTAGAATCGCGCACGCACGCCGAATTGTTCCCGGACACGAAAGCGTACCAAAGTCGCCCACAGCAAAATTTACGAACGACCGTTCACAAATTTCCATTTTGCGCTAAACTCATACGCAAGCCCTGATTCCACATGAAGGTCCTCGATTTACAGTGCCCGCACGGCCATCGGTTCGAAGGCTGGTTCGCTTCTGCCGAAGAATTTGAGTCGCAGTTGTCCCGCAAGCTGGTCGAATGTCCGGTTTGCAGCGCGACCGAAGTGAGCCGTTTGCCGTCGGCGCCCCGGCTGAATCTCTCCGGAGCGACTGAGACGCAAGCCCCGGCGGGCGCCGGTGAGTTGCAGGCGCGCGTCATGCGCGCGCTGCGCGAGGTACTGGAAAAGACCGAGAACGTGGGTGACCGCTTCGCCGAGGAAGCACGGCGCATTCACTACAACGAAGCGCCTGCACGCAACATTCGCGGTGTCACCACACCCGAAGATGCGAAAGCCTTGGTCGAAGAAGGCATTGAAGTGATGCCGTTGCCGATCCCGGCCGCTCTGAAGGAACCGTTGCAATAGCGCAGCGGCTCACTGGCGGCGGGGCAGCCGCGGCCAGGAGACACTGCGCATGAATCTCGATTATTCCCCCGCTGACGACGCCTTCCGCGCCGACATCCGCGCCTGGCTCGAGGCGAATCTACCTCGCGAGCTGAGCGACAAAGTACTCAATCACAAACGTCTGAATCGCGAAGACTTCGCGAATTGGCACAAGCTGCTCGGCACGCGGGGCTGGTCAGTGATCGCCTGGCCCACCGAATACGGCGGTCCGGGCTGGGATGCCACGCAACGGCATATCTGGGATGAAGAGTGCGCGCGCATCGGTGCGCCTTCGGTGCTGCCGTTCGGTGTGTCGATGGTTGCGCCCGTCCTCATGAAATACGGCAACGAGGCGCAGAAGCGCCATTACTTGCCGCGTATTCTGGACGGCACGGACTGGTGGTGCCAAGGTTATTCGGAGCCGGGCTCGGGCTCGGATCTGGCCTCGCTGCGTACGCGCGCCGAGCGGGTGGGCGACCACTACGTCGTGAACGGCCAGAAGACCTGGACGACGCTCGGCCAGCACGCCGACATGATGTTCTGCCTCGTGCGTACCGACAGCGGTGCGAAAAAGCAGGAGGGCATTTCATTCCTGCTGATCGACATGAAGGTGCCCGGCATCACCGTGCGCCCGATCATCACGCTCGACGAAGATCACGAAGTCAATGAAGTGTTTTTCGAGGACGTGAAGGTGCCGGTCGAGAATCTGGTCGGCGAGGAAAATCGCGGCTGGACCTACGCCAAGTATCTGCTCGGCCACGAACGCACCGGTATTGCGCGCGTCGGGCAATCGAAGCGCGAACTCGTGTTTCTGAAGCGCCTCGCGCTCGAACAGAAGAAGCACGGCAAGCCACTGCTGCATGACCCGGTTTTCGCCGCCAAGGTCGCGAGCCTCGAAATCGAATTGATGGCGCTTGAAGTGACGGTGCAGCGCGTGGTGGTCAACGAGACCGGCGGACGCGGGCCGGGACCGGAAGCGTCGATGCTGAAAATCAAGGGCACGGAACTCCAGCAGGGTCTGACTGAGCTGATGGTCGAAGCCATCGGTCCGATGGCCGCGCCATTCGATGTGCCCTTCCTCGAAGGCGAACGCGCACATAGCATTGCCGGCGATGATGACGCCGCGCCCTTGGCCGCGTACTACTTCAACTTCCGCAAGACGTCGATCTACGGCGGCTCGAACGAAATTCAAAAGAACATCATCGCGCAGATGATTCTCGGACTCTGAGGAGCGGCGCATGGACTTCACTTTCACCGACGAACAACAGCAATTCGCCGACGCACTGCGCCGTTACCTGGACAAGAGCTACGGTTTCGAGGCGCGTCAGGCCATCGTGTATTCGGACGCGGGGGTATCGGGCAGCCATTGGGCGGCGTTCGCCGAACTCGGGTTGATCGCATTGCCGGTGCCTGAAGAGCAGGGCGGCTTCAACGGCAGCCCAATCGACATGCTGGTGGTGATGCAGGAACTGGGCCGCGCGCTGGTGGTTGAGCCTTATTGGGCGACGGCAGTCGGCATCGAGGCTTTGCGGATTGCAGGTTCGGGCCATGCGGAAGACGCCGCGTTGCTCGAACGCTCGGCGCAAGGCGAGATCAAGCTCGCGGTTGCGTTCCATGAGCCACATGCCCGTTACGATCTATTCGCAGTCGAAACCACGGCGACCCAGCAAGGTGAGCATTACGCGCTGAGCGGCAAGAAATCCGTTGTGCTACATGGTGCGCAGGCGGACCACTGGATCGTGCCCGCACGTCTGAAGGGTGAGATCGCGTTGTTCGTTGTGGCGCGCGCCGCCGCCGGCACGCAGGTCACCGATTACCGCACGATCGACGGCCAGCGCGCCGCATCGCTGTCGTTCGAAGCAACGTCAGCGCGTCGTCTAGGCGGCCAGCATGCCGGTGCGGCGGCGCTCGAACAGATTGCCGATTACGGTACCGTGCTGTTGTGCGCCGAAGCAGTCGGTGCGCTCGACGCGCTGAATCGCGCCACCGCCGAGTACACGAAGACACGTCAGCAGTTCGGCCAGCCGATCGCACGTTTTCAGGCGTTGCAGCACCGGATGGTCGAGATGCTGATTCACGCGGAACAGGCGCGCTCGCTGACGTATCTCGCTGCGGTGCGCTACGCTACTAGCACCCATGCCGACGAACGACGCCACGCTGTCTCCGCAGCGAAGGTCCGGGTGGGCCAGGCCGCGCGTTTCGTCGGTCAGCAGGCCGTGCAATTGCATGGCGGCATGGGCGTGACGAACGAAGTGGCGGCAGCGCATCTGTTCAAGCGTCTCGCGATCATCGAGACCACCTTGGGTGATGTCGATCATCATCTCGAGCGCTTTGCCGCCTTGCCCGGTTTTGCTACGGCCGAAGTCTGATCGTACGGTTGCTCTGAACGAGTGAGGTGCCACGATGGGATTGAGTTTCGAAGATATGGAAGTCGGCTCGGTCATGGAATGCGGCGAACATACGTTCACGCGCGACGAGATCGTCGAGTTTGCCGAGCGGTTCGATCCGCAGCCGTTTCATGTGGATGATGCCGCGGCGGCCGCTTCGCCCTTCGGCGGCCTGATCGCGAGCGGCTGGCATACCTGCTCTGTGTTGATGGGATTGCTGGTGCGCAACGCGCTGGCGGGGTCGACTTCGATGGGCTCGCCCGGTATCGATGAAATCCGCTGGCTCAAGCCAGTGCGCGTCGGCGACACGATCCGGATGACGAACTCGTTTCTCGACAAGCGCGTGTCGTCGAGCAAGCCGGACCGCGGCATAGTCACAACCGAATGGGCAGGCATCAACCAGCACGGCGAGACGGTGATTATCGTGCGCTCAAAAGTGCTGTTCGGTTTGCGTCATCCGGGAGCGGCTACATGAAGCGCGATGTTGTGGGGCTCGATGCTCAGGCACTGCGTTCGCTGGTGGGCGGCGAGCCGCTCGTCAGCGAATGGCTGACCGTCGATCAGACAAGCGTGAACGGCTTTGCCGCGGCGACGGGCGATCATCAATGGATTCACGTCGACCCGGAACGGGCGCGGCGCGAGTCGCCGTTCGGCGGACCGATTGCGCATGGTTTTTTGACGTTGTCGCTGATCCCTGCTTTGCTCGGAAAGACCGTCACGCTCAAGCAGAGGATGGGTGTGAACTACGGCCTGAATCGTGTGCGGTTTACTGCGCCGGTGCCGGTCGGTTCACAGTTGCGCGCGCGTTTCGCGGTGGCGAGCGTAGACGATGTGGATGATGCTGGTGTTCAGGTGGTGTGGAACGTGACGCTGGAGCGGCAAGGCAGTGAGCGGCCGGTGTGCGTGGCGGAGTTCATCACGCGGCATTACTTTTAGTGCTGGCTGGGCAAGCGATCGTTTCATAGTGGCACCGTTGTAGCGCTGACGGCAGCGCTACAACGATGGATGACGTAAAGAATGCGTGGGCGGCTCCATCGCCGCGCATGCATTTTCTGGCTCGGAACGTCAGTGCCTGGTGTACCGCGTCGCACTCAACGGGCCCGCGCACGAGCGCAGCACGTCAGGTCGTCAGTATGTGTGCGTGACCAGCGTACGCGCCGTGCGCGGCCACGGCTTGCCTTCAACCTCAAATCAAGATCGAATCAAGAGCGCGTAATCGGCGTCTCCACCCGCGCAGCCGCTCCCGCATCCATGTACCGCGCCAGTTCAAGCTTCGCGATAGCGTTCCGATGTACCTCGTCCGGACCATCGGCAAAGCGCAGCGTGCGTGCGGAGGTGTAAGCATAGGCGAGCGGAAAGTCCTCGCTGAGGCCAGCCGCGCCGTGCGCCTGCATCGCCCAGTCAATCACCTGGCACGCCATATTTGGCGCGACCACCTTGATCATCGCGATCTCACCACGCGCGCCCTTGTTGCCGACAGTGTCCATCATGTAGGCGGTTTTGAGCGTCAGCAGCCGCGCCTGTTCGATCATGCAGCGCGCCTCGGCGATACGTTCCTGCGTGACACCTTGTGCAGCCACCGGCTTGCCGAATGCGACGCGTTGCAGCGTGCGTTTCGCCATCAACTCGAGCGCGCGTTCCGCAAGCCCGATCAGACGCATGCAGTGGTGAATCCGGCCCGGGCCAAGCCGCCCTTGGGCGATCTCGAAGCCGCGACCGACGCCCAGCAGCATGTTCGAGGCCGGCACACGGACGTTCTCGAGCGTGATTTCCATGTGGCCGTGCGGCGCGTCGTCATAGCCGAACACGGTCAGTGGGCGGTGCACGGTGATGCCGGTGGCGTCGGCGGGCACAAGGATCATCGATTGCTGCTGATGGCGCGGCGCATCGGGATCCGTCTTGCCCATCACGATATAGACCTTGCAGCGCGGATCGCCCGCGCCCGATGACCACCACTTGTGGCCGTTGATCACATAGTCGTCGCCATCGGGCATGATGCTTGTCTGGATGTTCGTCGCGTCCGATGACGCCACCTCCGGCTCGGTCATCAGGAATGCAGAACGGATCTGGCCTTGCAGTAGCGGCTCGAGCCACTGGCGCTTGTTGTCCGGACTGCCGTAGCGCTCGATGGTCTCCATATTGCCGGTGTCGGGCGCATTGCAATTGAACACCTCCGGGGCCCAAGGCACGCGTCCCATGATCTCGCACAGCGGCGCGTATTCGAGGTTTGTCAGACCGGCGCCGCGTTCGGAGTCCGGCAGGAACAGGTTCCACAAACCGGCGTCGCGCGCTTTCTGCTTGAGTCGCTCGATCAGTTCGGTCGGTACCCACGCATTCCCGTTTGCGCGGTTACGGGTAATCTCGTCCGAGAACGCGCGTTCGTTCGGGTAAATGTGTTCGTCGAAGAAGGCGAGCAGTTTCTCGCGCAGTGCCTGAACCTTCGGGGTGTAATCGAAATTCATTTAAGACCTCGCGAATGACGGGGGTGTCGGTTAGCGCACTTTCTGCGCGTAGCGCCAGGCGAGTTCCGCCATGGGCTTTGCGCGCCGGCCGGCGTCGAGCGCTTGTGCACTCGCAGCGGTGCCGTCGACGACGCGTTTCATGATGCCTTGCAGGATCGCGGCGATCCGGAACATGTTGTACGCCAGGTAGAAGTTCCAGTCACCGTGGATCTCGAAACCGGTGCGCTCGCAATAGCGCTCGACGTAGTGCGCCTCGTCCGGGATGCCGAGCGCGGTCCAGTCGAGCCCCGCGATGCCACGGAATTGCGCCGGGTCGACGTGCCAGGCCATGCAGTGATAGGCGAAGTCAGCGAGCGGGTCGCCGAGCGTCGACAGTTCCCAGTCGAGCACCGCGAGCACGCGCGGCTCGTGCGGATGGAAGATCAGGTTGTCGAGCCGATAGTCGCCGTGAACGATCGAGACGCGCTCGCCGGTTTCATCCGGCATGTGCTGCGGCAGCCATTCGATGAGCCGATGCATCGCATCGATATGCTCGGTTTCCGAGGCGAGATATTGCTTGCTCCAGCGACCGATTTGACGCGCGAAGTAGTTGCCGGGCTTGCCGTAGCCGGTGAGGCCGATAGCAGCGACATCGACGCTATGGAGCGCCGCGATCACGCGATTCATCTCGTTGTAGATGGCCGCGCGTTCATCCGGGGTCATGCCGGGCAGCGACTGATCCCATAACACGCGTCCCTCTACGAACTCCATCACGTAGAACGCACGACCGATCACGCTTTCGTCTTCGCACAACGCGAGCATCTGCGCGAGCGGCACGTCGGTGCCGGCGAGTGCATGCATGACGCGATACTCGCGTTCGATTGCATGTGCGGACGGCAACAGCTTCGCCGTAGGCCCGGGTTTTGCGCGCATCACGTAGATGCGCGACGGCGTGATCAGCTTGAAGGTGGGATTCGACTGGCCGCCGGCGAACTGCTCGATCGTGAGCGGCCCGGCGAAGCCGTCGACGTGCTGCGCCAGCCAGGCAGCGAGTGCGTCGCTGTCGAAGCGTTGCCGTTCGGTGACCGGGCGCGTGCCTTCGAATGCGGAGTAGTCCGGCTTCTGTTCAGGTTTGCCCGTCTGCGTGGCTTCGCCCATTGTCTCCTCCAGTTCAGGTTTCGCTACGCCTGATGCTTGTATTGAATGAATTGGGCGTAGAGCATTTCCATCGTCGTATTCCGCACGTCGCGATGCAGCGGCGACGGCGGCGAGTAGTTGAGCGTGCGCAGCACCCAGTCGCGCGGCGCGGCGCCGACATCTAATGCGTTGATGCAGCCGGTGGCCTGCGACAGATGGCCGAAGAACGTGCGGCCGCCAGCCGTGATGGCGTGCGACAGGATGGCGCGATTCACGCCGCCATGCAGAACCAGTAACACGGTATCCCACGAGTCGTCTGAGCGCAGTGCCGCGACAGCCGGCAGCACGCGGTCGAACAGGTCGCCGATCGTTTCACCGCCGAGAAAGCGTGTGTCCTCTGGGACCACGCCGTCGAACACGCTAAGGAACGCTGTCTCGAGATCGGCGGCGGGGATAGCGTTCAGCTTGCCGCCGCGAATTTCCTGCAGCGCCGGTTCAATCTCGAGTTCGATATGCTGATGTGTCTCGGCCAGCACGCGCTGTGCGGTTTCAACCGTCCGCGGCAAACCGCTGACGATCACCCGGTCGAAACGGATCTGCTGCAGGGCGAACACCTGGCCGGCGGCGCTGGCCTGTTCGCGGCCGGCGGCGTTCAGCGGCACCGTTTCCGGATCGATGGCTCGGCCCGTGGCGTCGAAGTACGTCACATCGCCATGACGCATCAGATAGATGCGGCGGCGCTTCGGCAGTTGGAATTCAGGCATGACGGGCTTGCTCACTGGCTCAGTAACACTCATTTGTATTTCGGGGCGCGCTTTTCGAGGAACGCGGTGATCCCTTCAAGCGCGTCGCCGTGATGCAGCGAGGCGACGAAGTTGTCGCGCTCGGTGACCAGGTGATCGGCGAGCGGTTGCGCATCGGCGGCGGCGATCAACGTCTTGATGCGCGCCGTGGCGTTCGGCGAGATTTTGCCGAGCTCGTCGGCCCATGCAATCGCGCTGTCGCGCACCGTGCCCGGTTTCGCGAGACGGTTCACGACACCGAGTTCGGAGAGACGCCTGGCGCCAATGGGTTTTCCTTCTAGCAGCACTTCAGTGGCGAGCTGGCGGGGCAGCGCCTGCGCGAGGAACCATGAACCACCGCCATCCGGCGTGAGACCGACGCGCGCATACGATATGACGAACTTCGCATCGTCGGCCGCGACGAGCAGGTCGCACGCGAGCGCCAGCGAAAAACCGGCGCCGGCCGCGGCGCCTTCAACGGCCGCGATCACGGGCTTTGACGAGGAACGCAGCGCGCCGATCCATTCGCCCAGCATGTCGATGCTTTGCGCCTGCACAGAGGGATCTTTCGCGCGGTTCTCGAGCAGCCGGTTGAGGTTGCCTCCTGCGCAGAAGAACTGGTCTGCACCGGTGAGCACGATGGCGCGGACCGACGGGTCGCGCTCCGCGCTGTCCAGCGCTTCGATGCCCGCTGCGTACATGTCCGGATGCAAAGCATTGCGTGTACCGGGGTTCGATAGCGTGAGGACGAGTGTCGATTCGCTTTCGGCCGGGCGTGAGGTGAGCAGTTCGGCGCTCATGACTGGTTCTCCGTTTGTGCGTCGACTGCATCGGCGGCGTCGCTTTGCGTGAGCGACAGACCCAGTTGCGCACGCCGGGCGAGCCACGGCGACGGACGATAGCGCGGGTCGCCCAGTACGCTGAACATATTGCGCAGGATCGTGAGCAGCGTTCGTGCGCCGAGTGCGTCACCGAGCGCAAGCGGGCCGCGCGGATAGCCAAGGCCCAGTGTTACGGCAAGGTCGATGTCCTCGGGCGTGGCAATCTGCTTCTGCGCGATATCGCAGCCGATATTGACGATCGTCGCCACCACGCGTTGCGCCACGAAGCCGGTCGAATCGCGGACCATGGTAACGGGGATGCCGTCAGCGGCCAACAGCGCGTGCGCGGTGTCGCGAGCGGCGCGTGTAGTAGCCGGCGTCGTCATCAACGTGCGGCGTTGTGCGGCGACCAGCGGAAACAGTGCATCAACGGCGACGACGCGGCGTGCATCGAGCCCCTCGTCGACGGCGGCGGTGGTCGCGTCGTGACCAAACGGCGTCACGATGATGAGCGAGTCTGGGGCGGGCGTGTTGCCTTCATCGAGCGCCACGCCTGCCTTGGCGACGAGTTGCAGCACCGCCTCATGCGCTTCGGGGTAGCGCTTGCTGACCCACACGCGCTTTGGCAATTCGGTCGGTGCCGGCGCTTCCTCGGGCACTTGCAGCTTGCCGTCGTCGTAGCGATAAAAGCCTTCGCCCGTCTTGCGGCCGATCAGGCCACCCGCGAGGCGGGTACCGGTAATGGGCGACGGCGTGAAACGCGGTTCTTCATAGAACTGGTGATAGATCGACTCCATGACCGGATGCGAGACGTCGAGCGCGGTCAGGTCGAGCAGTTCGAACGGCCCCAGGCGAAAGCCGGCCTGCTCACGCATGATGCGGTCGATCTCGACAAAGCTGGCGACACCTTCGCCCGCTACGCGCAGGCCCTCGGTGTTCATGCCGCGGCCGGCGTGATTGACGATGAAGCCCGGCATATCCTTCGCGCGCACCGGCGTGTGACCCATGCGGCGCGCGAGGTCCATCAACGCGTCGCCGGCGGCGGGATCGCTGCGCAGGCCGTCGATCACTTCGACGACTTTCATCAGCGGCACCGGGTTGAAGAAGTGATAGCCGACCACCCGCGCTGGGTCGGTGCAACCGGCGGCAATCGCCGTGATCGACAGTGACGACGTATTCGACGCCAGCACGCAACGACCGCTGACGACAGTCTCGAGTTCGCGAAAGAGAGCGCGCTTCACGTCGAGCTTTTCGACGATCGCTTCGACCACCAGATCGCAATCCGCGAGATCGCCGATGGCTTGCGCACCGCTCACGCAGGCGAGTGCGGCAAGCGAGCGGGATTGCTCGAGCTTGCCTTTGGCGGTGAGCTTGGCGAAGGTGTCGGCGAGGTAGTCGCGCGCCGCGCCGACGGCGGCCGGATTGGTGTCGTACAGCCGTACCGTCAGGCCCGCCAGGGCGGCGATCTGCGCAATGCCGCGCCCCATTGCGCCTGTTCCAACAATACCGATAGTCGCGATGCTGTAATTGCGAGAGGTCATTGGATTGCTCGACTCCATGGGTATTTTAGAATAGCACGATCGTGCAATTTATTGGGTGGCTGATTCGATGACCCGATCGTTACAAGGAAGCGTTCTTCGGAGGTACCGTGACCGACGCGGCCAAAGGGCGTGGCCCCAACGGCTCGCATAGGTTAAGTGGCCCGGGCAGGGCAACTGCGCAGCCACGCACGCCGCAACTGCATGCGATGGCGCAGAACGTAGACTCGTTCGCGGCATCGCGGATGTCATCCTAAAGGCGCGCCAGCCGGTCGAGCGCCGTGGCGAGAGTGCTCTCCTGCTTGGCGAAGCAGAAGCGCACCACGCCCGATTCATGCGACTCGTGATAGAAGGCTGAGACCGGAATGGCTGCGACGCCGATTTCGCCCGTCAGCCATTGCGCGAACTCGGCTTCGGGCAGATCGCTGATGGCCGAGTAGTCGACGCACTGGAAGTACGTGCCGGTACAGGGCAGCAGCTTGAAGCGCGTGTTCGCCAGGCCGGCACGGAAGAAATCGCGCTTCTTCTGATAGAACGCGGGCAGTTCCAGATAGGGAGCCGGGTCGCGCATGTACTCCGCGAGTCCGACCTGCATGGGCGTATTCACCGTGAACACGTTGAACTGATGGACCTTGCGGAATTCGTCGGTGAGGGCGGCAGGTGCGGCGACATAGCCCACTTTCCAGCCCGTCACGTGATAAGTCTTGCCGAAACTCGACACCACAAAGCTGCGTTGCGCGAGTTCCGGATAACGGGCGACGCTCTCGTGCGGCGCGCCGTCGTACACCATGTGCTCGTACACCTCGTCAGACAAAATCAGCACGTTGGTGCCACGCACGATTTCTTCGAGCTTGCGCATGTCCTCGGCGCGCCATACCGTGCCGGTCGGATTGTGGGGCGTATTGATCAGCAGCAGACGGGTCTTCGGTGTGATCGCCGCGGCCAGCTTGTCGAACGGGATCCTGTACTCAGGCGCGTCCAGCGTGACGAACACCGGCTTGCCGCCCGCGAGTTCGATGGACGGCAGGTAGCTGTCGTAGGTCGGCTCGACCACGATGACTTCGTCCCCCGGGTGCACCGTGCAGAGGATCGCGGTCAGCAGGGCCTGGGTGGCGCCGGCCGTGACTGTGATCTCGCTGTTCGCGTCATAGCGGCGGCCGTACACACTGGCGATCTTGCCGGAGATGGCCTGGCGCAGCGGCGCGGCGCCCGCCATCGGCGGGTACTGGTTGTGGCCGTCGCGCATGGCGTTGGTCACCGCATCGACGATACGCGGATCGCAACTGAAGTCCGGGAAGCCCTGGCCCAGGTTCACGGCCCCTTTTTCCGCGGCGAGCGCGCTCATCACGGTGAAAATAGTGGTGCCCACGTTTG
>JBEKNG010000038.1:0-14694 GCA_049523075.1 Paraburkholderia sp. | reverse complement strand
CGATCAGCGGGGCATGGTCGTTGCGCAGGCCAAACCACTCGTCGCCGGACAAAGCGCACCGCACGCGATCGACGCACGCAATGCCTACGTGATGAACAGCCTGCTACAAAGCGTCGCGCAGCGTGGCACCGGCGCGAAAACCAATATCCTGAAGCGCACCGATCTCGCCGGCAAAACCGGCACGACCAACGACTCGCGTGACGCGTGGTTTGCGGGCTACCAGCACACGCTCACCGCGATCGCATGGATCGGCTATGACAATCCGCGCAGTCTCGGCGACAAGGAAACCGGCGGCGGCCTCGCATTGCCGGTGTGGATCGACTATATGGCCAAGGCATTGAAGGGCGTACCGGAATACAAGATGCCAATGCCCGATGGCGTCGTCACGCTCGGCGACGAACTGTATTTCGACAACTTCACGCCGGGCAACGGTTTCGTTGCTACGGTCGGCGTGAGTCAGGCCGATCTCGACGCAAACTCGAGCGATGCGGCGTCCGGTGCGGCGGATGCGCCGGCACCGGAACAGGTCGGAGAGCAGGAAAAGCAGGACATCATGAACCTGTTCCGCGGCCATTAGCCCGCAGCGTCGTCACGCGCCTTAACCGCGAGGCGCAGTGACATCAGGGACGCCAGGGGTCTGGCGTCAAGCCGGCCGCTTAAGCTTCGAAGCGAACCGGCTCGCCAGCCTGCTGCGTCGCATAGTCGGACAGTGCGGAGAAAAACTCCGTGCCGTTGCGGGTATCGCGCCACGCGTCGTCGGTGAAACGGAAATGAAAACCGCCTGCCTTGGCGGCAATCCAGATTTCGCGCATCGGCGGCTGCAGATTGACAATGATCTTTGAGCCGTTCTCGAATTCGAGCGTCAGAACATTGCCGCTGCGCTCGAATTCGACATCGGCTTGGATATCGTCGAGCGTGCGTTCGATGGCTGCAAGCGCAGCCTCGGCGCGGGTCAGGTATTCACTATCGGACATGCTAAACTCCAACGATCATTTTTTCAGGGACAGTCATGCGAGTTGTTTCTCGGATGCGCGCAGCGGCGCCCCGCGCGATTGTAGCCGCATTGGTCATTGTCGCAGGTTGCGTGCTTGGCGGCTGCGGGCAGCGCGGCGGGCTCTACGAGCCGATCGTGCCGCCGCTGCCGGCCAAACCCACCGACGAGACGCAGGCGCCGTCGCCTGACGCAGTGAAGCCCGATTCCGACGCGGCATCCGGCACTGTACCTGACACGTCCGGCACGCCATTGTCGCTGTCGCCGGAAACCGAACTCCGTACCGTACCCGACTCCGCTGCTTCAGAACCGCAACAGCCGGCCTCCGGCAGCACCCCCGTTCAATAAGACTTTCGCATGACTCGATCCGCATTTGCCTATGTCGACGGCGTATTGCACGTTGAAGACGTGTCCGCCGTTTCCCTCGCCGAGCAGTTCGGCACGCCGCTGTACGTCTATTCGCGTGCTGCATTGACCGGCGCATGGCAAGCCTATGCCGGAGCATGCGCAGGCCGCCGCGCCACCGTCCACGTCGCCGTCAAGGCGAATAGCAATCTGGCTGTGCTGAACGTGTTCGCGCGGCTCGGCGCAGGCTTCGACATCGTCTCAGGCGGTGAACTGGCGCGCGTGCTAGCCGCCGGTGGCAAGGCCGAAAACGTCGTGTTTTCGGGCGTTGGCAAGAGTGCCGCGGAAATGCGCGAAGCGCTCAACGCAGGCGTCAAGTGCTTCAACGTCGAATCGATTCCCGAGCTCGATCGTCTGAATGCGGTCGCCGCTTCGGTGGGCAAGAAAGCACCGGTGTCGCTGCGCGTGAATCCCGACGTCGACGCGAAAACGCATCCGTATATTTCCACCGGCCTGAAGTCGAACAAGTTCGGCGTCGCGTTCGACGAGGCGCGCGGCACCTATCGCGCGGCCGCGTCCATGACGCATCTCGACGTGGTGGGGATCGACTGCCATATCGGCTCGCAGATTACCGAAGTCGCGCCGTATCTCGACGCGGTGGACAAACTGCTCGAACTGGTCGAACAGATCGAAGCGGATGGCTCGACGATCCGTCACATCGACGTAGGCGGCGGCCTCGGCATCACCTATGACGACGAAACCCCGCCGGACATCGGCGAGTTCGTGCGCACGGTGCTCGATCGCATCGAAACACGCGGCCATGGGCATCGCGAAGTGTATTTCGAGCCGGGGCGTTCGCTGGTCGGCAATGCCGGCGTTCTGCTTACGCGTGTCGAATTTCTGAAGCCCGGCGCGGAAAAGAACTTTGCCATCGTCGACGCCGCGATGAACGATCTTGCACGCCCGGCCATGTATGAGGCGTATCACGGCATCGAACCGGTGGTAAAACGCGAGATACCGGCGCATGTCTACGACGTAGTTGGCCCAATCTGCGAAAGCGGTGACTGGCTCGGCCGCGAGCGGCTGCTGGCAATCGAACCGGGCGATCTGATCGCCTTGCGCTCGGCAGGCGCGTACGGTTTCGTGATGAGCTCGAACTACAATACGCGTCCGCGTGCGGCCGAAGTCATGGTCGACGGTGACAAGGCGTATGTGGTCCGCGCGCGCGAAGAGGTTAAGCAGTTGTTCGCCGGCGAAACGATTCTGCCGGCTTAACCGCGCGAAGCAGACACTCCAGACGCTGAAAACAGAAAGGCGATGCCACCGCGGCATCGCCTTTTTTGTTGACTGGCGCTCAAGGCGGCGAGCTGAGCATGAATGAGCATTCTCACCTCTTCCGGGCCGACACCGCCCTGCGCTCGCGCAACCACGCAAGCAGACGCCATCCCAACAACGCCACCATGATCGCGCCGTAGATCTTCGGCAGCAGCAGATCGTGCTTGCCGGACTTCATCCACCAGAAATGCAGGATCGCAAGCACGCCGATGGCGTAGATCGCGCGGTGCAGCGTCTGCCAGCGGCGCCCCAGCTTCCTCACCATCGCGCGCGGCGAGGTGACGGCCAGCGCGATCAGCAGCACGAAAGCCGCGAAGCCGACCATGATGAACGGACGTTTGCCGATGTCCTTCAGGATCGCCGCCACGTCGAACCATTTGTCGAACCACAGATAGGTGGTGAAATGCAGCGTGGCGTAGAAAAACACATACAGACCGAGCATGCGCCGAAAGCGCACCAGCGCGCTGATGCCGGTCAACCGGCGCAACGGCGTCACGGCGAGCGTGATGCACAGAAACACCAGTGTCCACAGGCCGGTTGAACGCGTGATGAACTCAATCGGATTGGCGCCGAGCCGGTCGGTCAAGCCGAACAACATAATGCGCGCGAGCGGATACCACGCCGCCACGAACACGGTGATCTTCGCGGGCACGACCCAGCGCGCTCCTGCTGCAGGCAGACGCTTCGAAGCAGGCGGTTGACGCCGCGACGCGGGTTCGGACACGGTTGGTGTTTCAGGGGCCATGGCGATTTCCGCTCAGAAGTTCTTCTTCAGGTCCATGCCCTGATACAGCGAGGCAACCTGATCACCGTAGCCATTGAACATCAGCGTCTTCCTCTTCGGCGTAAAAAAGCCGTCTTCGCCGATCCGCCGCTCGGTTGCCTGGCTCCAGCGCGGATGGTCGACGTTCGGGTTCACGTTCGAGTAGAAGCCGTATTCGTTCGGCGCGTAGGTGTTCCAGCTCGTGGCCGGCTGCTTGTCGACGAAGCGGATCTTCACCAGCGACTTGCCGCTCTTGAAGCCGTATTTCCACGGCACGATGATACGCAACGGCGCACCGTTCTGATTGGGCAGCACTTCTCCGTACAAGCCCACCGTCAGCAAGGTCAGCGGATTCATGGCTTCGTCCATCCGCAGCCCTTCGGAGTACGGCCAGTCCAGAATCGGCGCCGACAGGCCAGGCATCTGCGACGGGTCCGCGAGCGTGATGAACTGCACGTATTTGGCGTTGCCGTTAGGCTGCGCGCGCTTGATGAGTTCCGACAGCGGGAAGCCAATCCACGGCATCACCATCGACCAGCCTTCGACGCAGCGGTGCCGGTACACCCGCTCCTCGAGCGGCGCCACCTTCAGCAGATCGTCGATGTCGTACACCTTGGCGTTCTTCACCTCGCCTTCGACACTCACGCGCCACGGATGCGGGCGCAGCGTCCCGGCATTCTGCGCCGGATCGCTCTTGTCGGTGCCGAACTCGTAGAAGTTGTTGTAGGTGGTAATGTCCTTGTAAGGGGTCACCTTATCCTGCGCCACAAACTTCGGATTGGTCTTCGCCACCAGCTTCGGTCCCTTGGCATCCGGTGACGTGTACATGGCGAGCGCCTCGCCGCTCACGCCCATCAAACTCCCTACCGCCATTGCGCCCGCAGCACGCAGCACGCGTCGCCGGTTCTCGTACACGCGTTGCGGCGTGATTTCGCTGCCAGCGATATCGTCGCCCTGCAGAGCAATCCTGTCGGTTCGCTTGATCCACATGTTGTTGCTCCTGCTGGCCCTGCGGGCCACGTTGATGATCGTTCGACTGCTCATCCATAGGTACTGTCCTAACGAACACTCCGGATGCACAGATATTCCTTCGCCATAGAAAAAACCGCCGGTGCAGGGCACACGGCGGTTCTTGGTCGGTTCAGAACGGCAGTTCTTACAGCTTGCCGTAGCTATGCAACCCGGAGAGGAACATATTGACGCCGAGGAACGCGAACGTGGTCACCAGCAGACCCGTCAGCGCCCACCATGCGGCGATTGCGCCACGCAGCCCCTTCATGAGCCGCATATGCAACCAGGCCGCATAGTTCAGCCAGACGATCAGCGCCCAGGTTTCCTTCGGGTCCCAACTCCAGTAGCCGCCCCAAGCCTGCGCAGCCCATAGCGCGCCGAGGATGGTAGCAATGGTGAAGAATGCGAAACCGACCGCGATCGACTTGTACATCAAGTCGTCGAGCACGTCGAGCGGCGGCAGGCGGTCAGCCAGCATGCCGTTCTCTTTGACCAGATAGGCCACACCGACCATCGCCGACAACGCAAAGCTGCCGTAGCCGATGAAGTTCGCCGGCACGTGGATCTTCATCCACCAGCTTTGCAGGGCCGGCACGAGCGGCTGAATCTGCTGGGCGTCGCGCGAAATCGAGTACCACATGAGGAAGCCGACCGCCGCGCTGATCACCAGCAGCACGAACGCGCCGAGCGCCCGGGTGTTGTAGTGCTGCTCGTAGTACAGGTAGAAGAGCGCGGTAATCAGGCTGAACAGCACGAACACTTCATAGAGGTTCGAGATAGGGATATGACCGACATCCGCACCGATCAGGTACGACTCGTACCAGCGGACCATCAGGCCAACGAAACCCATCAGCACGGCGGCCCAGGTCATCTTCGAGCCAATTGCGGCGCCGGTGGGCGACCGCGACAGCAAGCCGATCCAGTAGAACAGCGTCGCCAGCACGAACAACGCGCTCATCCACAGGATGGCGGACTGGCTCGACAGGAAGTACTTGAGGAAAAACGCACTATCCGCCCGCGCAAGGTCGCCCTGATAGACCTGGATCGCAAATAGCGACAGCACCGCGATACCCGCAATCAGGAGCCGCACCGGCTTCCAGCGCCAGCCGAGCGTGACGAAAACCGGCACTGAGCACACCAGTACCAGCTTGTCGTAGTAATTCATGAACGGGTGATAGCGCGACAGCGCGAAACCCGCGCCCGCGACCATCACCAGAGCGAACAGCCAGTCGAATGCGCCGAGACGCCTTAAAAAAGGCCGCTCGTCGAGCAGCGCCGATTGCTGCGCGGCACTGCCTGCTGCGAGCTTGACCGGCGCACTACCGCGCGAAGGGGATGAGGAAATCTGAGTCAAGTCCATGATCTTACCGGGTCGAATCTTGTGGGCCTGCGGACGATGCTGCACCGGGGGTACCGGCATTGCCAGCCGCGTCGTCGGGCTTGGCACCGAGCACGGTGCCGACAGCGTGGCGCGTCTGAGCAAACTCCCTGTCGAAATCGAGCGTCTTGCGAGCGCTCGACATCGCCATCACGACGTTAGCACCGTGATCGGTATCTTTGATCCAGAACCACAGGCGCCGTTCACGGACGTAGAACATCGAGAAGATGCCCAATACGAGGAGCAGGCTGCCAAGATACACGACTTTTTTGCCCGGCGCGCGCGTCAGCTGAAATACCGAAGCTTGCACCTGCTTGAATGAGTCAAGCTGTAGATAGACCGGCGAACCATACAAAAAGCTGTCGGATATGGCATTGATCGAGCTCTGGATGAAGAGGCTCGTGTCCGCCGACGGCGTTGCGTCGGGCTCGCCGGTCTGCTCGCGGGCCAGTTGCCACAGGTCCCACGTCGAGCCTTCGAGCATGCGCAGCAGCAGCGCAGCGGCTTTTTCCTGCTCGCCCTTCGGCACTGAGCGGTCGATAAACGCGGCGATTGCCTGGAAGCCGCCGATGTTCTGGCCGCCCTGCATCACGCCAATGCTGCTATCGCCGGCTGCAAAGAGGGTCAAAACGCGCAGGGCGCTTTCTTCGAGATGTTGCTGCAGGTCGGGGTTAGACGACGGCACCGAGCGCTGCGCGAAACGGTGGGCTGCGGTGGCGCGCATGGCCGGATTCTCGAGCGTGGCGCGCAGGTTCATCCACTCCTTGACCGTACCGCCCTGGTCGGCGGGAATGCGCAGATAACGGAACGGGTCGTCCGGGTTGATGCGCATGCCGGCAAGGAACATCCTCTCGCCGCCCACATCGACCGGCAGCATGTAGTTGTTGTACTCGCGCGCCTGGCCGTCCTTTCCGCGCACCTTGTACTGCACCGACGGGCCGACGTTATGCAGGTCCAGCGGCTTCGAGGTCTTGGCGCCCGAACCGAGGCGCTCGTCGAAGGCTTCCTGCAACGTTTGATGGGCGACGCCACGTACATCATTGGCGCCGCTGCCGTTCGAGATGTTTTCGACATTGATCGCACGGAAATCGGCGAATTCGATGGTCTGGCCGTCCGCGCCGGGCACGGCGCTGCCCAACGGCGTCGAGTTGCCGATCGTGCCGCCGAAGGGGGCACTCTTCGCGCTGACGCCCGTCATCGGGTACGCAGTCATCTGCATCTGCGAGCCGCCGTCCTGGAAGCTCGACTGGTAGATGGACACACCGTCATACTCGACTGGCTTGTTCACTTCGACCCGTGCCGGAATTTTCTGACCGGTCTCGTGGTCGATCAGGACGATGTCGCTCGCGAACAGCTTCGGCATGCCGGTTGAGTAATAGTCGACGATGAACTTGTTCAACTGGATCGAGAACGGCAGGTCCTGAATCAGTGAACCATTCGGCTGGTTCAAGATTGCCGTCGAGACATGCTCGCCTTCCGGCACCCAGGCGTAACCGCGGAAGCTCGGATTTGACTGCGACAGACGATGCTGAGGCGGAATGTCGCTAATCACGGTGTTACTGTTGATCGGCGTCTTGTTGAACATCCACATTTGCAGCTTGATCGGCAGATTGCTGTCAAGCAGGCCGCCCAGACAGATGACGACGATTGCAAGGTGCGCCGAGATATAACCCAGCTTGGTGAGCGCACCGCGCTTGGCGGCGATCAGCGTGGCGCCGTTCGATTCACGCGTCACGAACTTGTAGCCGAGCCGGCCCGACAATTTCGACAGCGTTGCGGCGGCCTGCTCGCGCGTGCCGCTCACCGCGAACTCGCCCTTGTGATGGAACGCGCGCAGGCTCGATTCGCGGACTTTGTCCTTCCAGCTCTTCATGTCTGCGATCATCTTGGGCGCGTTGCGGATCAGGCACAGCGACACCGAAACCATCAGAAAGCCGAGGATCACCATAAACCACCAGGCGCCGTACACGGTGTACAGGCTCAGCGAGCGGAAGATATCCGCCCAGAAGGGGCCGAACTGATTGACGTAATTAGGATACGGGTCGTCCTGAGTGAGGACGGTGCCGATGATACTGGCGATCGACAGGACCACCAGCAGTGCGATCGCAAAGCGCATCGAACTCAACAACTCGATGGTCCGGCGCATGGGCGGCTGGCCCGACTTGACTTCAATACCCGACGTGGTGACGCTCATTCATACTCCGACAGAACAGCAAAAAAGGGTGAACGGTCGCCGCTGACACATGGAGCGCACGACGCCATCACCCTTTTCTTGTTTTTCACCAGCCTCGTTGGGCCGGTTGCACTTGCGTGCGGACTTCTTAATGCAAGCCCGCGATGTAATCGGCCACAGCCTTGATATCGCTATCCGACAGCCGCGACGCAATAGTATGCATCGGGTCGCTATTATTGCGCGCGCCCGAGCCCTGCGTGAACGCGTTCAACTGCGTCACCGTATAGTCCGCCCACTGCCCGGACAAACGTGGATACTGCACCGGAATGCCCTGGCCAGTCGGCCCGTGGCAACTCGCGCACGCCGGCACAGCCCGTTCGGCGATGCCTGCGCGATAAATTTTTTCCCCTACGGGGACCGTGTTCTTGTTGTGTGCGTAACCCGGCTTGGGCGTCTGCGCCGCGAAGTATGCAGCGACGTTGACCATATCCTGATTGGACAGTGGCGCGACCATGGCCGCCATAATCGCATTATTGCGGGCGGCTTGCTTGGCGCCCGGCTGGGTTTTGAAATCCATCAACTGCTTGACGAGATATTCGGGATGCTGGCCGGCCAGCTTGGGATAGGCCCCGCCGACGCTATTGCCGTCGGCACCGTGACATGACGCGCAAACCTGCGTCGCAATTGCCTGCCCCCGGTTGATGTCCGGTTTTCCCGGATCTGCTGCTCGCGCCTGAACTGCTAAACCTGAAAGACCTGCCGCTACTTGAAACACCATCAGAGCTTTGCACAGTCGATTCATTCGCACACCCTGTTTCGTCTTGTGGAAATTAGAGGTTCTGCAAAACGACGGCGACCGATCTACTGCAGAGGCACGCGCGTTGGCCCCTCAGGTCTTCAGTAAACCATCGTATTGTACAATAACTCGCTAATCGCTTAGACGCCAGTCGGGCTTGACCCGTCCCCACTCCGGGTTCCCCGGCGTCTCACATCCTGGTTCCCCATGTCCTTCCTGCTCCACCAATCGCGCTTTTTTACGACCGTCAATCACCTGCGTGATCTGCCGGCCACCCCGCAACCCGAAATTGCGTTTGCCGGGCGCTCGAATGCGGGCAAGTCGACAGCGATCAATATCCTGTGCAACCAGAAGCGCCTCGCCTTCGCCAGCAAGACGCCTGGCCGCACGCAGCACATCAACTACTTTTCGGTGGGGCGTGCTGAGGAGCCGGTAGCACATCTGGTGGATCTGCCCGGTTACGGCTATGCAGAAGTGCCAGGCGCCGCCAAGGCGCACTGGGAGGCGCTGTTATCGAGCTACCTGCAGTCGCGCTCGCAACTGCGTGGCATGATTCTGATGATGGATTCGCGCCGGCCGCTGACTGACCTGGACCGGACGATGATCGAGTGGTTCGCGCCGACCGGCAAGCCGATCCACACTTTGCTGACAAAGTGCGACAAATTGACGCGGCAGGAGAGCGTCAACGCGCTACGGACCACCCAGAAAGGTCTGGCCGAGTATCGCGCTGCCGGCTACCGGGGCGAATTGACTGCCCAGCTGTTTTCGGCCCTCAAACGGGTCGGCCTCGACGAGGCTCACGAACTGATCGAAAGCTGGCTGATCCCTGAAGACGGCGGTAACACGAGCGACGGTGCCGCCGCCGAATGAGCGCCTGAGTATCACTTGGACCCGGTCTGGGCCCTATTTCACGCGCCCATAAAAAAACCCGCCGTTACTGACGGCGGGCCAAACAGCCTAATCGAAAAAACGACAGGCACCCGCTCAGGGAGGAGAAGCGGGGAGGTCAGCGCCAGGCGCCTTGCTCGATCGGTATGATATACCATTGTCTCGAAAAGAGTTTCCGGCAGGCGGAGGCAGGCGTTTTTTGTCATCTCCACGATATCCAAGACATTCGATATGAGCTTCTATCCGCATTACCGTCCGCGCCGTATGCGCCGTGACGACTTTTCGCGCCGCCTCATGCGCGAAAACATCCTCACCACCAACGACCTGATCTATCCCGTGTTCGTCGTCGAAGGCACCGACGTGCGGCAAGCCGTGCCGTCGATGCCGGGCGTCGAGCGCGTCTCGGTCGATCTGTTGATGGGCGTCGCCGAACAGTGCCTCGAACTCGGCGTGCCGGTACTATCGCTGTTTCCGGCCATCGAACCGTCGCTAAAGACCCCGGATGGCCGCGAAGCCGCCAACGAAGCGGGCCTGATTCCGCGCGCCGTTCGCGAACTGAAAAAGCGTTTCCCCGATCTGGGCGTACTCACCGACGTCGCGCTCGATCCGTACACGAGCCACGGCCAGGACGGCGTGCTCGATGAGGCGGGCTACGTGATCAACGACGAAACCATCGACATTCTCGTTGAGCAGGCGCGGGCTCAAGCCGAAGCGGGCGTCGATATCGTCGCACCGTCGGACATGATGGATGGGCGCATCGGGGCGGTCCGCGAAATGCTCGAGAGCGAGGATCACATCCACACGCGGATCATGGCCTACTCGGCCAAGTTTGCGTCGGCCTTCTATGGCCCGTTCCGCGATGCCGTCGGTTCCGCGACGAATCTCGGCAAGGGCAACAAGATGACCTATCAGATGGACCCGTCGAACTCGGATGAAGCGCTGCGCGAAGTGCGCGCGGACATCGAAGAAGGCGCGGACATGGTGATGGTCAAGCCGGGCATGCCGTACCTGGATATCGTCCGGCGCGTGAAAGACGAGTTCCGCTTTCCGACTTACGTGTATCAGGTGAGCGGCGAGTACGCGATGCTGAAGGCTGCTGCACAGAATGGCTGGCTCGACCACGACAAAGCGATGATGGAATCGCTGCTGGCGTTCAAGCGGGCCGGTGCGGATGGCGTGCTGACCTACTTCGCGCTGGACGCTGCGCGGATCTTGCGGGCGCAGAAGTAGCGGGTGGCCGGGCGCGGGTTTGCTGCGCCTTGTGATGCATGGGTCAGGTGCCTGACGTGTGATGAACCCGCGGGCGCCGGCTAGAGTGGCTAACGGTCAGTGAGGCGGAGGCGCTGGAGACGGCGCTTCCGCTTTTTTATTTATGGCTGCGTGCTGCCGGCCACGCTTCCGGCGGCCCCGACCGCCGCGTACGACGCCCGGTTACGACTGAGGCGGCGTGGGAATCCGGTCGAGACTATGCAGGAAGGTATCGGCCGACTCGTAGCCCACGACACGCAGGACTTCGGCGCCGCTGTGATCGAAGAAGATGATGCCCGGCGGCCCGAAGAGCTTGAAACGCTTCAGTAGTGCCTGGTCATCCGGGTTATTGGCCGTGACATCCGCACGCAACAGGTTAAGTTGCTGCAGCCGGGCATGCACGCGCGGGTCGCTGAAGGTGAACTTTTCCATCTCCTTGCAGCTGACGCACCAGTCGGCATAGAAGTCCAGCATGGCCGGCTGGGCAGCCGTTTTCACTGCCTCGTCGAGCTGGGCGGACGAACGCACCGGGGCAAATGTCAGGCTGTCGGCCTGCGTGGCATTCGGCGTGTCCGACGGCGTACCCGCCGCGCCGGCGACACCGCCGCGCACAGCCAGTACCGCGAGCGGCTTCAGCGGATCTGACGATCCGGCCGCAAGACCCACCAGCAACACCGCGGCCCAGATCGTCAGCGCGACACCCAGCCCGCGGCCGAGCCGGCGCCACACCGAACTCGGGCCAATGGGCGGAGAGAATAGGCCCAACGCGGCCGCCGCGACCAGCAGCCAGAGCGCGCTCAGCAGCATTTGCGCGACCGAGCCAAGCACCGGCCAAACAATCCACAACGCGGCAGCGAGTAGCACCACGCCGAAAAAGACCTTCACACCATCCATCCACGCACCCGCGCGCGGCAGAAATGTGCCGGCACCCAGACCGATGATCAAGAGCGGAACGCCAAGGCCGA
This sequence comes from Paraburkholderia sp., assembly GCA_049523075.1. Taxonomy (GTDB): domain Bacteria; phylum Pseudomonadota; class Gammaproteobacteria; order Burkholderiales; family Burkholderiaceae; genus Paraburkholderia. The sequence goes on along the minus strand of JBEKNG010000038.1, from coordinate 2,801 downwards.
TACCCATCGAAAACAGCGCGGCCCCGCCTAGCACGGCACTGCCGGTGTGCGCGATAAACGCCAGCACGGCGAATAGCGGCGCCGTCATACACGCGCCGACGACCAGCGCCGACAACGCGCCCATCGCCGCCACCGCCGCAAATTTGCCACCGGAGCGCCCTTGCGACGCGCGCGACGCCCCATCCTGCCAGCGCTGCGGCAACGCGATGTCGTAGCCGGCAATGAGCGTCACGGCGAACACGCTGAGCAGCACACCGAACGCGCCCAGGACCCACGGATTCTGTAGCCACGCGCCGAAGCTTTGTCCGACCAGTGCCGCTGCGATCCCGAGCACCGTATAGACCAGCGCCATCCCGATCACATAGGCGAGCGACAGCGCGAGGCCCCGCCCCCGCGTCACGCGCGCACCTTCACCGATGATGATCGCCGACAGGATCGGGATCATCGGATACGAACACGGCAGCAGGCTTAGTACAGCGCCTACAACGAAGAAAACACCGACAATCGCGAGGAAGCTGCCGCCTTGCAGGAGCGACTGCGCATAGTCGGCGCTGGTCGTACGTTCATACCAGGAGGACTGATCCGACGCGCTGTTCGGGGCCGCCTGTGGGGCGGCCGCAGGAGCGGGATTCACGCTGGCGGCCTGCAATGCGGCTCCGTCCACGTGGTAGACACGCTCCATTGGCGGATAGCAGATGCCCGCGTCCGCGCAACCCTGGGAGGTCACCGCCAGATCGAAAGGACCCGCCGCCTGTTTCACCGGGATGCGGATCGTCAAGTCCTTGCGGTAGGTTTCGACGTTTTTCCCGAACGTTTGATCGAACTTGACGTGGCCGGCCGGCAACTGTGGATCGCCGATCGTCACGGTGCCGTTGCGAGTTGCGAACGCGAAACGCTCCCGATACATATAGTAGCCGTCCGCAATCTTGTAGTGAACGACAACTTCGCCGGGCTGCTCGGTGCCGCTGAACTTGAAGGCGACCGCCGGATCGAGAAAATCATCGTCGGCGTGCGCCACACCCGCGGACATCAGCACGACCAGCAGGCAGGTAACAAACAGGACGACCGCGCGCAGCGTGTCGCGCGCCCATCGGTGCAGAGCGTTAAACATGAACAGGGCGTTGAGTTTCAGCAATGTCCCACTGGCCGTAGGCCGCGGATACGGTGGCTTGCCAGCAGAGGATTTCAGGCGTGTCGTACGGATGGTGCTTCCGGATGAACTGCTCGAGCTCGGGAGCCCGCGCGATGCTCGTTTTGAAGAGCATTTGAATCTCGTCGGCCGACTCGAGCTTGCCTTGCCAGTGATAGGTCGAGTGCACGGTGCCCTGCTGGCTGACACACGCAGCAAGACGCGCATCAAGTACCTGTGCTGCGAGCTTCTGCGCCGTGTCCAAGTCGGGCACCGTTGTCAGGATCAACGTCACAATCGAACTCACAGACCGCTCCGGCAGGGTAGAACAGGGTTGCCGCTATCGTATCACCGCAGTTGATCAGCCGCTGATGGTCGAGCCGCACCAGCTGCCGCGTGGATTCCCGTCGCCACAAACAAAAAAGCCAGGCGTTCGCCTGGCTTTTTCGCCGATGCAGGAAGCTTATTCAGCTTCTTGCACTTCAACTTCTTCGACTTCCGGACGGTCCATCAATTCGACCAGTGCCATCGGTGCATTGTCGCCAACGCGAAAACCGAACTTCAGGATGCGCAGATAGCCACCCGGACGGTTTGCGAAGCGCGGACCGAGCACGTCGAACAGCTTCGAGACCGAGTCACGATCGCGCAGGCGGTTAAACGCCAGACGACGATTTGCCAGCGACGGCTTCTTGCCGAGCGTGATCAGCGGCTCGACGACTTTACGGAGTTCCTTCGCCTTCGGCAGCGTCGTCTTGATGACTTCGTGCTCGATCAGCGAGTTGGACATGTTACGGAGCATTGCCAGACGGTGGCTGCTCGTGCGGTTCAGTTTCCGCAGACCATGACGGTGACGCATGTTAATTCCTTCGATTCAAAGTTTTGGTCCAGCTCTTCTATCGCGCTCGGCGAACCCGAAGGTCTGCGAGTGCACGGGCCGGTAGTGAAAAAAGGCAAGACGCGGATTTTAAAGGAAAATCCGCGTCCGTGCCAGTAGTGCAGCGGTGACTTTCGTCCCGGCTGTTGGCTCTATTACTTGTCCAGCCCAGCCGGCGGCCAGTTTTCGAGCTTCATGCCGAGCGTCAAACCACGCGACGCCAGTACTTCCTTGATTTCGTTCAGCGACTTGCGACCCAGATTCGGCGTCTTCAGCAACTCGTTTTCCGTGCGCTGGATCAGGTCGCCGATGTAGTAAATGTTCTCGGCCTTCAGGCAGTTCGCGGAACGAACCGTGAGTTCGAGGTCATCCACCGGACGCAGCAGGATCGGATCGATCTGCGGCGCACGCGACGGCGCTTCAGCCGTAGCTTCCGTGCCTTCCAGAGCAGCGAACACCGACAGCTGATCGACCAGAATACGCGCCGATTGACGGATCGCTTCTTCCGGCGAAATCACACCGTTGGTTTCGATGTTCATCACGAGCTTGTCGAGGTCAGTACGTTGCTCGACACGCGCGCTTTCGACGGCGTAGCTCACGCGGCGAACCGGCGAGAACGACGCGTCCAGCACGATACGGCCAATGATCTTGGCCGACTCTTCGCCGTAACGACGCACGTTACCCGGCACATAACCGCGGCCCTTTTCGACCTTGATCTGCACGTCGAGCTTGCCGCCCTTCGACAGATGCGCAATCACGTGATCCGGATTGATGATTTCGCAATCGTGCGCGAGTTCG
>JBEKNG010000037.1:0-14751 GCA_049523075.1 Paraburkholderia sp. | reverse complement strand
CTTGCTGCGTGCTGCAGACTTCGGGTGCGAGACGCGCCTAGGTCTGGCAGCTTGCTTGAGCTGTTCGATGGCGTGGCGTAGCGGGCCCGTCTCCGCTGCTTCCGGGGCCGAGCCGAACGTGATCTGGCCGGCTGCCACTTCCAGTTCGACGAGCCGTTCGCGGAGCGTGGCCGCATCAGGCGGGTTCAGCAGCGCGAGTTGCTCTTCGAGCGCGAGCGCTGCTTCGTTCAGTTCGGAGACCCGAGCGGCAGTGGCAACGCTCGGCGCCTGCTTGGCGCGTGTGGCGGCCAGCACCCGCGCCGCCCGCAGCGTGACGGTGTGAACTGCCAGGTGCAAGGTCCGCGCTGCCCGCATGGGGACGATCATGCGGCCGACGAGCGCCACCATCACAGGGCCGACCGTCGATAAAGCAATGGATTGCGCGGCCTCGACGGCCGTCGGGTGCAGATACAGTCCAAGATAAAACATGACGACGCCGATCATGGCGCAACCGAGCGCGCGTGGCCCGCAGGCCTGGCAAAGCATGCCGGTGAACATGACCAGCAAAAAACCGGCATCGCCGGCAAGCGGATAGCGGCTCAACGCGGCAGCCGCGGCGAAGTTCGCGCAGGCGCACAGATAGAGGTAGAGCAGGGTGATGAACCATGCGCTGCGGCGTGCATCGCGCACGAACAGCGGCGCGATCATGCTGAACAGGACGCCGAGGGCGGCAAGGGTGATCGGCTGGTGGTGACCGGCCGTCCACGCGACGCAGGCGATGCCGCTTAACAGGCAGGCAAGCGCGACGCGCAAGGCAGTGTGGAGGCGCACGAGTCCCGGATCCGCAACCAATAGGCGGCCGGCGACGCGTGAAAACGCGACAGCAATCATGATCGATGATATCCAGGCTAATAAGTCGAGTCCGGCTCGTGGCCGACTGCGACAGGGCGGGTATGAGGCCCGCCTGCTTCAGATCGCCGAAATGGGCTTTTAACCGGGATCACCGGCTAAAAACCCGTTCGACGACATACAACATCACCCGCGCATGACCGCATCGGCCGCAGCGAAAGGCTCCTGCGGAGCGGCGGCATGTTCGGGTTTTCCCGAATCATATCTGGTCAAAATTCGCTGTGTCCAGTACGAATTCAAAGGTTGCGACGCCTCGCTGAAGCAGGCGCCCGCTCACAATGCATCATGAAAGATCACGCCTAACGTATGCCGATGCCCGGAATGCAGGCGGCTCACGCCGTGACGCAGATTGACGCGATAACTGCCGCGGGTGCCCTGCACAGGCCGGTGATGAACCGCGAGCACGACGGCATCGCCTTTACGCAGCGGCACGACCTCCGCGCGTGACTGCATGCGCGGCCGCTGCTCGGTCATTACAAACTCCCCACCCGTGAAGTCCTTCCCTGGTTCGGACAGCAGAATCGCGAGTTGCAGCGGAAACACGTGCTCGCCGTACAGATCCTGATGCAGGCAGTTGTAGTCGTCCTTGCCGTACTGCAGGATCAGCGGCGTTGGCCTGCGCTGGCCGGTGTCGTGGCAACGCTGGATGAAATCGGCATGCTGAGCTGGGTAACGCGTGTCGATGCGCATGATTTCGTTCCACCGGTTCGCCACCGGCACGAGATGCGGATAGACCGACGTCCGCAGCGCCTCGACCCGATCCGGCAGCGGATAGTCGAAGTACTTGTATTCGCCGCGCCCAAAACCGTGCCGAGCCATCACGACGCGGCTGCGATACAGCTCGTCGTGTGTATAGAGCGCGGCGAGCGCGTCGCATTCCTGCGCGGATAATAGGCCACATAACATCGCGCTACCCTGCTGGTTCAGATCGTGTTCGACGTTGTGCCAATCCACGGCGTTGATTCGTTGTGTCACTGCCTTGTCTGACACTCGAGTCGAAATGCCCGTTGTATCCGTGAGGTTCGCGCGGTCGGAATGGGCCTTCAGCACGGTATTCATGGTCAGCTCCAAAATCTGCTTCAATAGGCTTAGTGTAAGAAGGCGAGCGACGCCAGACACTCCGGGTCTTGCTCTTCAATTCGACGGAACTCCGCCCGAGACCGCCTGTCACGAGCTTTGAGACTGCCGTCTTAACCAAAACCAAAGACCCGCTTCAGAAATGCGAACTTCGCGGAATACACCGCAAGGTTCATAGTAAGACCCTATTAAGCCTTTCCGGAGTACCGTGCATGTCTGCTTCAGCCCAGAACCTCGATGCCTGGCTTGACAAACAGGAGGTCGCCAAAGACGACATCGCGGCCTTTCCGCTGAGGGCGATGGCGGCGACGCTGGATAGGAGCGAATCGGGCGATGTTGTGCCGCCGCTGTGGCACTGGCTGTACTTCCTGCCCATTGCGCCGCTCTCGGAGACGGGACCGGACGGTCATCCGAAGCGCGGCGCTTTTCTGCCGCCAGTGCCGCTGCCGCGTCGCATGTGGGCCGGTGGCCGCTTGACGTTCCATACGCCGCTGAAGGTGGGCGAGCGCGCCGTGCGAACTTCGACGATTGCGAATATCGAGGACAAAACGGGCCGCTCGGGCCGTCTCGTGTTCGTCACCGTGCAGCACACCATCGAAGTCGCTGGCGAGCTGAAGATTGAGGAAGAGCACGACATTGTCTATCGCGACGCGCCGCATCCCGATGCGCCCCCGCCGAAAGCGGCCCCTGCGCCGGAAGGTGAAACGTGGAGGCGCACCATCCATACCGCCCCCACCTTGTTGTTCCGCTATTCGGCGCTGACTTTCAACAGCCATCGCATTCACTACGACTATCCCTATGTGACCGAGGTTGAGGGCTATCCGGATCTGATCGTGCATGGTCCGCTGATTGCGACGCTGCTGGTCGACCTCGTGCGCCGCGAACTGCCCGACGCCATGCTGCAAAGCTTCGCCTTCAAGGCGGTGCGCCCCACCTTCGCCAACCGGCCGTTCACGGTGTGCGGCAAACCGTCTGACGATGACAAGACCATCGACCTGTGGGCCAAAGACCATGAGGGCTATCTGACGATGCGCGCAACCGCCGCACTGGCCTGAGCGCTCAGCGAACGGATCGCCGGATGGCCGGCCCCTTGACCTTCACCGCTTTCTTTCGAAGCCGATTTCCATGCAAACGACGCAACAGGATTCTTTCCAGGACATTCGCGAAGCCGTGCGCGATCTGTGCCAGCAGTTTTCCGGCGACTACTTTCGCAAGATCGACGAAGCGCGTGGCTATCCCGAAGCCTTTGTCGATGCGCTGACCAAGGCGGGCTGGCTCGCTGCGCTGATCCCGCAGGAATACGGCGGCTCAGGACTGGGTCTGACTGAAGCCTCGGTCATCATGGAGGAAATCAATCGTGCGGGCGGCAACTCGGGCGCGTGCCACGGACAGATGTACAACATGGGCACACTGCTGCGCCACGGCTCGGCTGAGCAGAAACGCAACTATCTGCCGAAGATCGCGAGTGGCGATTTGCGTCTGCAGTCGATGGGCGTGACCGAACCCACCACCGGCACCGATACGACCAAGATCAAGACGACCGCCGAGCGGCGCGGTGACCGTTATGTGATCAACGGTCAGAAGGTGTGGATCTCGCGCGTGCAGCACTCAGACCTGATGATCTTGCTCGCGCGCACCACGCCGTTAGCCGATGTGAAGAAAAAGTCTGAAGGCATGTCGATCTTCATCGTCGATCTGCGCGAGGCGATCGGCCACGGCCTGACCGTGCAGCCGATCATGAACATGGTCAATCACGAGACCAACGAACTGTTCTTCGACAACCTCGAAATCCCCGCGGAAAATCTGATCGGCGAGGAAGGGCAGGGCTTCAAATACATCCTCGACGGGCTGAACGCCGAACGTACGCTGATCGCGGCGGAATGTATCGGTGACGGTTACTGGTTCGTCGACAAGGTATCCGCGTATGTGAAAGAACGTGTCGTGTTTGGCCGTCCGATCGGGCAGAACCAGGGCGTGCAGTTTCCGATTGCACGCTCTTTCATCAATGTCGAAGCCGCGAGCCTGATGCGTTTCGAAGCGGCGCGCCGCTTCGACGCCCATGAACCATGCGGTGCGCAGGCGAACATGGCGAAGCTGCTAGCCGCCGACGCCTCGTGGGAGGCGGCCAACGCCTGTTTGCAATTTCACGGCGGCTTCGGTTTTGCGTGCGAATACGACGTGGAACGCAAGTTTCGCGAAACGCGCCTTTATCAGGTCGCGCCAATTTCGACGAACCTGATTCTGTCCTACGTGGCCGAGCATATCCTTGGTCTGCCGCGTTCGTTCTGATTGTGAAGATGAAGGTGAGCATTGATGAGACCTCTCGACGGTATCAAGGTCGTCACACTCGAGCATGCCATTGCGGCACCGTTCTGTACGCGTCAGCTCGCCGATCTAGGCGCCCGCGTGATCAAGGTGGAACGCCCGGGCGTGGGCGATTTCGCGCGTGGTTATGATGAGCGCGTGCATGGCTTGTCGTCACACTTCGTCTGGACCAACCGCTCGAAGGAAAGCCTCGCACTTGATCTGAAGCAGCCGGAGGCCGCGAAGATTCTTGACGCGTTGGTCGCCGATGCGGATGTGCTCGTGCAGAACCTCGCGCCCGGCGCAGCCGACCGCCTGGGCCTGAGTTATGAGACGTTGAGCGAGAAGTATCCGCAACTGATTGTCTGCGATATTTCCGGCTACGGCGCGGACGGTCCGTATCGCGACAAGAAGGCTTATGACCTGCTGATTCAAAGCGAATCCGGCTTTCTGTCGATTACGGGTTCACCGGGCGAGCCGGCGAAGGCCGGCTGCTCGATCGCGGATATCGCGGCGGGCATGTACGCGTATTCGAACATCCTGAGCGCGTTGCTGTTGCGTCCGCGCACGGGACGGGGTTGCCGCATCGATGTGTCGATGCTCGAGAGCATGGTGGAGTGGATGGGTTATCCGCTTTACTACGCCATTGATGGTCAGACGCCGCCAGCGCTTTCCGGCGCCGCGCACGCGACGATCTATCCCTACGGCCCGTTCCCTGCCGGCGATGGCAAGACGGTCATGCTCGGCCTGCAGAACGAGCGCGAATGGAAGCTGTTCTGCGATCAGGTGCTCGTGCAACCCGAACTCGCTACCGACCCGCGTTTTGCATCGAATTCCGGACGCACCTCGGCACGCGAAGCGCTGCGCGCGGTGATTGTCGAAGCGTTTGCGCCGCTGACGGCGGCGCAGGTGATCGAGCGGCTCGAGGCGGCGGGCATCGCCAACGCGCAGATGAATACGCTCAATGACGTGTGGGTGCATCCGCAACTGGCGGCGCGCGAGCGCTGGCAGGAGGTCGGCACGCCGGCCGGGATGATTCCGGCCTTGCTGCCACCGGGGCTGCCCACGAGCTTCGAGCCGCGTATGGACCCGGTGCCGGCGCTCGGCGAGCACACCGACGCGATCCTGCGCGAACTCGGTTACGACAGCGCGCAGATCGATGCACTGCGCGCGGCCGGCACGATCTGAATCAGCACGCTTATGGCGCCTGTTATGCCGGTGACGCCGACTCGAACGTTTCACCCGAGCCTACGGCGTGATGATGCAAGCGGGCGTCACCAGCGAACCCTACGAACCTCACGCAGAGCCGATCCCATCCCATCATGACCGATCACCCAAGCCTCACGCTGGCGACCTTCGCCGCGCAACTGGACTTCGACGCCATCCCCAAGGCGGTCGTCGAGCGCACTGTCAATCTGTATGTGGACTGGCTGGGCTCGGCGCTCGCCGGGAAAGGCGCGCGGCCGGTTGAAACAATTGCCCGTTTTGCGCGCCAGGCCGGTGGCGGGTCGCCGGATGACCCGAGCGAGATCCTGATCGACCGTAGCCGCACGACGCCTTATTTCGCCGCAATGGTGAACGGCGCCGCGTCGCACTTCGCCGAGCAGGACGATGTGCACAACGGCTCGGTGTTCCATCCTGCAACGGTGGTGTTTCCGGTCGCGCTGGCGCTGGCGCAGGCAAAGGGTGCGTCAGGGCGTGACTTCATCGCGGCGGCGGTGGCGGGTTATGAGGTGGGCATCCGCATCGGCGAGTTTCTCGGCCGCTCGCACTACAAGGTGTTTCATACCACCGGCACGGCCGGTACCGTGGCCGCTGCCGCGACCGCAGGGCGTCTGCTTGGCCTGACGCCCACGCAGATGCTCGACGCGTTCGGCTCGGCGGGCACGCAGGCCAGCGGCTTGTGGGAATTCCTGCGCGACGCCGCCGATTCGAAACAGCTGCACACGGCGATGGCCGCCGCGAACGGTCTGATGTCCGCCCAGCTTGCCGCCGACGGCTTCAAGGGCGCGACCCACATCCTCGAGGGCGCCCAGGGGATGGCGGCGGGCATGTCGAGCGCCGCCGATCCCGCGCGTCTGGTCGACCGGCTCGGCAGCCGCTGGGCTATCGCCGAGACTTCGTTCAAGTACCACGCGGCCTGCCGTCATACCCATCCGGCGGCGGATGCTTTGCTCGCGGTGATTCAGCAACACCGTCTGGCACCGGGGGATATCGCGAAAGTGACGACTCACGTGCATCAAGGCGCCATCGATGTGCTGGGCGCCGTCGTGACGCCGCGCACCGTACATCAGGCGAAATTCAACATGGGCACCGTGCTGGGACTGGTCGCGTATCACGGCTATGCCGGTGTGACCGAGTTCGAGCAAGGCTTTGACGCGGAGGTGATTGCCGCCTTCCGCGACAAGGTGGAGATGACCTTCGACGCCGAAGTGGACAGTGCGTACCCGGCCCGCTGGATCGGCAAGGTGACGGTTCTGACCGGCGACGGCCGCACGCTGCAAGGCCGCGTCGACGAGCCGAAGGGCGACCCGGGCAATACGCTGTCGCGCGATGAAATCGAGAGCAAGCTGCGGCGGCTGGTGGCGTTTTCCGGCGCGGCCTCGGACGACGAAGCCTCGAGTCTGCTGGAGACTGCATGGCAGATTGTGTCGCACGCCCGCATCGAATCCGTGTTCGATGCGGAGGTGACCGCATGAGTGCCATGCTGCCCCGTTCGTACCTGTTCGTGCCGGGTAACCGGCCGGAGCGCTTCGAGAAGGCGCGTGCAGCGGGCGCGGATGCGGTAATCCTCGACCTCGAGGACGCCGTACAGCCCGACGAAAAAACGGCCGCGCGCGCAGCCGTTCTAGCTGCGGCAGATGCAGCGCGGCCGGCATGGGTGCGAATCAACAGTTCCGATACACGCTGGTTTGCCGACGACATTGCAGCGCTATCAGGCCATCCAGGCGTCGCAGGCATTGTGTTGCCGAAGGCTGAAACGCAGGACCACATCGCGGCGGTGCTGGCGCACGCGCGTGCCGCGCTCACCGTGCTGCCGATTGTCGAAACGGCGCGCGGCTTTGCGAATCTGGCGGCGTTGTGCGCGGCGTCACGCGTGAGCCGCATCGTGTTCGGGACGCTCGATTTCCAGATCGATCTCGGCATTGATGGCGACGGCGAGGAGTTGCACCTGTTTCGCTCGCAGATCGTGCTGGCCTCCCGGCTGGCGGCCATCGGCGCGCCGGTCGACGGCGTATCGACCACCATTACCGACGCCGATGCGATCGAGGCCGAGGCACGGCGCGGCCGCCGCTTCGGCTTCGGCGGCAAGCTGTGCATCCATCCGAAGCAGATTGACGCGGTGCATCGGGCGTATGCGTGGAGCGACGCCGAGCAGACCTGGGCGGCGCGCGTGCTGGAGGCGGTGGAGGCAAGTCAAGGCGCTGCGGTGGCCGTCGACGGCAAGATGGTCGATTTGCCGGTGATCTTGAAGGCGCAGCGGATTCTCGGCCAGAACTGAGCGGGGTGTGTCCCACAACGGAACGGCGATCAGGCTTCCTCGACGCTGCCGTGTCTGGCCGCACTTCCGCATTTCGCCCCCCTCATTAACTCCAGCGAAACACCAGCTTCCAATAATGCCAATTCCCACGGTGCGCCGGGCACTGCACTCTTAGTTTGTTCAGGCGACGGCCCATCGAAGCGTCGCCCCCCAAGAGCTTGCGCCAGAGCCGTCACACCTCCAAAGACGGCCATGCAAGTTCTGTAGATTGCGGATCATCCGCGTGTGCGTTATCAGGAGACACAGCTTGGCAACCGTCAATTCAGGCGCGCGGCTCGACCGCCTGCCTATCAGTCGCTTTCACTGGCAAATCCTCGGCCTGATCGGCGCCGGTGCGTTCCTCGACGCCTTCGACATCTATCTCGCCAACGGCTCGCTCGCGGCGATGGTCAAAAGCGGCTTCACCGACCTGCGGCTCGGCTCGTTTTTCATCTCCGCGACCTTTATGGGCATGATGATTGGCGCGGGGCTGTCCGGCTATCTGGGCGACCGCTTCGGGCGGCGTTATTCCTATCAGGCGAATCTGGCGATCTTCGGGCTCGCCTCACTGGCCGCGTGCTTTGCGCCGAACATCTACTGGCTGATCCTGTTGCGCTTTTTGATGGGTGTGGGGCTCGGTGCAGAACTGGTGGTGGCAGCCGGCACATTGTGCGAGTTCGTTCCGCCGGCCACGCGCGGCCGCTGGACTGCGCTGCTGGCGTTGATCATCAATTCGGGTTTGCTCGGGGCAACCGCAGTAGGCTATTGGGTGATTCCGCATCTGGGCTGGCGCTATATGTTTGCGATTGCCGGTGTCGGCGCGCTGATCGTCTGGTTTCTGCGGCATCGGATGCCGGAATCGCCGCGCTGGCTGGAGACGGTTGGCCGTCTGGACGAAGCCGAGGCGACGGTCGCGGCGATCGAGCGGCAGGTCGAGGCGCGCGTCGGCAAGCTGCCGCCGGTGGCACGGGTGGTGAGCCACGAAGTGCCTGCGGCGCCGCTGTCGGCACTCTTCGCACGCGGGATGATTGGCCGCACGCTAGTGGCCGCGCTCACCTGCATGGCGATCAACATGTCGCTGTACGGCTTTGTCGCGTGGCTGCCCACCTTCTTTGTCAAGGAAGGGCTGACCATCGTGCAGTCACTGGGTTTCGTGCTGCTGATGTCATTCGGCGCGCCGATGGGTGCGGTGGTCGGCTACCTCGTGACGGATCGCATCGGACGCCGCAACGGCATCGTGCTGTTCTCTCTGCTGACTATCGTGCTCGGCTTTATCTATGTGCAGATGCGCGCGCCGATGGCGATTTCGATTATGGGCTTTGCCTTGGTCACGACGATCTACACGGTATGCACGCTGGGTTTGTTCGGCTATATCCCTGAGTTGTTCCCGACCGCGCACCGCTTGCGCGGCACAGGTATCGCCGGGACCTGCGGGCGGGCCGCTTCGATGACGACGCCTTATGTGGCGCTGCTGTTGTACACGCATTTCGGCGTCACGGGCGTGGTGGCGATGGTGGGCGGCGTGCTGCTGTTGCTGAGTGTGGCGATTCTCGCGCTGCGTATCGAGACGAGTCAGCAGACCCTCGAAGAGATTTCGGCGGATATCAGCGCGTCAGAGGCGGGTGAGGGCGAAGCGTTGGGGAGTGGGGCAGTGTAGCGCCGGGTATGAGGAGAGAGACGGCATTTTCGCGGCTCCCTCCGGAGATCGTCGCCGCGCGCACGAAGCTGGCGATGGAAACCAGCAACGGGCTAACGATTCCCGTGCCGCCGGCGAGTGCGTTCGGTGTGTTCGAGGCCGATCAGGTCGCTCTGCTTGAGCGTCATTGCACCCCCCATCCGTTGAAGACCTTCGATGACCCAATGGTGCTAAACGGGCCACCTGGCGGTGCGCTGCCGAAGGTGTATATCCAGTGCGTCGATCCCGTGTACGGGCCGCTGCAAAGCAGCCGCGACTTCGTCAAGACACAAAAGGATTGGGCGTGGGATGAAATCGCAACCGGGCACGATGCCATGATTAGCGCGCCGGACGCCTTGGCTGAGAAGTTGTTGGCGTTCGTGTGAGGAAAGCCACGGCACAGTATTTCACTTTGACCTTCGAGTCCTTCATCCCCGTCAGGTCCTGGGTCGCACCTGAGATACCCGCTGCGACTTAAAGTTGCGCTGCGACGGTTTTGCCAGTGTGGCCCACCAGGTAGTCGTTCAACCCGGAGCCCATGTCGATTGCGGTGCGGTCCGCGCCGATCGCCAGCGCCGTGCTCAGCGTTTCCTGCTCCTACACCACGCCCGCCGACACGGCGATCTTCCGTTACCAGGTCCACTTCCTTCAGACGCACAGCCTCTTCCACAGAGGAATTCGGCTTTTTCGAACGCTTGCTTCGCGTGCGGTTAAGATTGCCGTTTGCGTTGCCGCCGCAAGGGCCCATGGCGCCGAGTTGCCCTGTGGCCGTGCCTGCGTCAGGGAGCCGGCCGCGTAAGCCGGCTGCACGTATGCCGGTTTCTGGCACACTGGCGCTCACTTCTTCGGCTTCTATCATGCATTTCGATTTCGTAGACCTGCGGCTCATCGTCAACATTGCCGATACGAAGAACCTCGCGCGTGCCGCAGAACGCTCCCATCTCTCGGCGCCAGCCGCGAGTAACCGGATCAAGAACCTTGAAGAGCAACTCGGCTTCAAGCTGCTCTATCGAACCAGCCAGGGCATGACGCCCACGCCCGCCGGCGACGCGTTTGTGCATCACGCGCGGCTGGTGCTCGAACGGGTCGAGCATCTGGCTGGCGACATGCAGGAGTACGGCGAAGGGATCAAGGGCCACGTACGGATCTGGGCCAATACCACCGCGATCAGCGAGTTCCTGCCTACGGTACTCAGCCACTTCCTGCGCGACCATCCTGACGTCAACATCGATTTGCGCGAACTGTTGAGCGGCGAGATCGTCAAGGGCGTGGCCGACAGCGCCACCGATATCGGTATCGTCGCGGGCAATGTGCATGCCGAGCATGTGGAGATGCTGCCCTATCGCGACGATCGGCTGATCCTCGTCACGTCGAAGGACCATGCGCTTGCTCGCGAGCGTTCGGTCGATTTCGCGCAGACGCTCGACGACAACTTCATCGGCTTGCCCACCTCGAGCGCGATTCATGCGTTCGTGATGGGCGCCGCGGACACCCTCGGCGTGCGGCTTAAACTGCGCATCCAGGTCGGCAACTTCGAGGCCGCCTGCCGGATGATCGAAGCGGGCGTGGGCATCGGCATCGTGCCGGAATCCGTCGCGCTGCGTCACGCGAAGACCATGCAAATCGCGCTCGTGCGTCTGAACGATGGCTGGGCCGAGCGTAAGCTGAAAATCTGCGTGCGCAGCGTCAAGGACCTGCCGCCGATCGCGCGGGCGCTAGTCGACCGTTTGATGATGGATGTTTGAGGGGGTAAGCGTTTTCCAATAAGAAACAAGGTCATCTATGATCAGGGGCGCCCCGTTGGCGCCTCCAGCCGGGTCACCGCCTGTTTAGTGCTCGGTTCAAGCCCCAAAAGGAGCATAAGAGAAAGGTAAAGCGCCCCATCAGCCGGTGCGGGCCGCCGTGATTGCGCTTGCCGCCGTAAAACCCCACGTGTATAGTTTCCGAACTTACTCTTGTTTCGCATTGGAAATTAAAGGGATTTTTCACATGAACGCTTCGACCATCCTCGCCGATCTCGGCATCGCCCAGGCGGCGCAAGCCGGCGACATCGCGGTTCATTCGCCGATCTCCGGTGAACTCATTGGCCGCGTAGCCAGCAACACCGTGGCCGACGTCGATGCGGCGCTCGCCAATGCGAAGCAGGCATTCAACGTATGGCGCAATGTCCCCGCACCGCGCCGCGGTGAACTGGTGCGCCTGCTCGGCAACCGTCTGCGCGAGAAAAAGCAGGCGCTCGGCAGCGTCATTACGCTCGAAACCGGCAAGATCCTTCAGGAGGGTTTGGGCGAAGTGCAGGAAATGATCGACATTTGCGACTTCGCGGTCGGGCTGTCGCGTCAGTTATACGGCCTGACTATCGCCTCCGAGCGCCCCGGCCACCGCATGGCCGAATCGTGGCATCCCATGGGTACGTGCGTCGTGATCTCCGCGTTTAACTTCCCAGCCGCCGTGTGGTCGTGGAATGCCGCGCTTGCACTGGTGTGCGGTAACGCCGTGATCTGGAAGCCATCCGAGAAGACGCCGCTCACCGCGCTGGCCGTCAATCAGATCCTGAGCGACGCGCTGCAGGAATTCGGCGATGCGCCGCAAGGGCTGACGGCGCTGATCAACGGGGGCCGCGAGGTGGGCGCGAAGCTCGTCGCCGATCCGCGTGCGTCGATCGTCAGCGCAACCGGCAGCACGGAAATGGGGCGTACCGTGGGCGTCGAAGTGGCGAAGCGCTTCGGTCGCTCGCTGCTGGAACTGGGCGGCAACAATGCGGGCATCGTTGCGCAGAGCGCCGATCACGAACTCGCGTTGCGCGGCATCCTGTTCTCTGCAGTGGGCACGGCGGGCCAGCGCTGCACGTCGCTGCGCCGCCTGTTCGTGCACGACAGCGTGTATGACCAGACCGTCGAGCGTCTGAAGCAACTCTACAACAAGGTGCCGATCGGCAACCCGCTCGAAAAGGGCACGCTGATGGGCCCGCTGATCGACAAGCAATCGTTCGCCCGCATGCAGGAAGCGCTACAGCAGGCTGTCGCGGAAGGCGGCAAGGTGTTCGGCGGCGAGCGCGTCGAAGTGAAGGGTTACGAAGGCGGCCACTACGTGCGCCCGGCGCTGGTCGAAATGCCGTCGCAAACGGCCGTGGTGCTGAAGGAAACCTTCGCACCAATTCTCTACGTGCTGCGCTACACGGATTTTGCCGACGCAGTCGAAGCGAACAACGCTGCGGTGCACGGCCTGTCGTCGTGCGTGTTCACCACCGATCTGCGTGAAGCGGAGCGTTTCCTGTCGGCGGCCGGCAGCGACTGCGGCATTGCCAACGTGAACATCGGACCGAGCGGCGCGGAAATTGGCGGCGCATTCGGCGGCGAGAAAGAGACGGGCGGCGGCCGCGAGTCGGGTTCGGATGCATGGAAGGCGTACATGCGCTGTGCGACCAACACGGTCAACTACTCGTCGGCATTGCCGCTGGCGCAAGGTATTGACTTCAACATCGGCTAAAGGCGGAACGCGGCGCGCTCAGTGGTCCGTGACTGAGTGGAGCGCGCGCGGCCGCGGGCAGCGGGGACGTGCTGTACTGTGCGACCTTCCGTGCCCGCTGCATCGCCGTGCAATGAAACGGCTAAAACCTATCAACTTGTGTTCGACCGGCCGTATGCCTGACGCGGTCGGCGCCTGCTTCGGGTGGAGAGAGTCGTGAATACGAAAGTCGTAATCGTCGGTGGTGGCGTGATCGGCAGCTCGATTGCGTATTTTTTGCGTGCCTCCGACCCGACCGTCAGCGTCACCGTGATCGAGCGCGATCCGACCTATGCGCGTTCGTCGTCGGCGCTGTCGGCGGCGTCGATCCGTCAGCAATTCTCAACGCCGCTATCGATCCAGATGTCGCTATTCGGCATTGAGTTCTTGCGTTCGATCGGCGAGCGACTCGAGATCGACGGTGCCAGGCCGTCCATCGATCTGCATGAAGGCGGTTATCTGTTTCTCGCCACGCCAGCCGGCGAGTCGACCCTGCGCGAAAATCACGCATTACAGAAGAGCCTCGGCGCCGACATCAGTCTGCTCGACAAAGTGGCGTTGCAGGCACGCTTCCCATGGCTCAATACCGGGGACCTGGTGGCCGGCGCCTATGGCGAGAGCGGCGAGGGCTGGTTCGATGGCTATGGGCTCGTGCAAGCCTTGCGCAAGAAGGCGCAGGCACTCGGCGCCCGTTATGTGGCCGATGACGTGGTGGCGCTGCAGCGTGATGGCAAGCGCGTCACGCAGGCGGTGACGGCAAGTGGCGAGACGTATGCCTGCGACGTGCTGGTCAATGCAGCCGGCGCGTGGTCGCGCAAGATCGCGGAAATGGTCGGCGTCGATATTCCGGTGTTCGCGCGCCGCCGCAGCATTTTCAACGTCAGCTCGCCTGCGCAACTCGAACACTGCCCGTTGCTGATCGATCCGACTGGGGTCTATTTCCGCCCGGAAGGCAAATCGTTCATTTGCGGCACGTCGCCGAGTGCCGAAAACGATCCGGACGATTTGCCGCTCGACGAAGTCGATCACGCTATATTCGACGAGGTCATCTGGCCGACGCTGGCGCATCGCGTGCCGCAATTCGAAGCGCTGCGCGTGCAGAACTGCTGGTCGGGCTATTACGAATACAACGTGCTGGACCAGAACGCGATCATCGGGCACCACCCGGATGTCGATAACTGCATCTTCGCCAATGGTTTTAGCGGACATGGCCTGCAACAGGGGCCGGCAACTGGACGGGGCGTCAGCGAACTGATCCTGCATGGCCGCTATACGACGCTGGATCTGTCGTCGCTCAGTTTCGAGCGCGTGCTCGAGAACCGGCCGATCGTCGAAAAGAATGTGGTTTAGGCGCCGTTATTGCGCCTGCATCGCCCCAGATCCGCTAAGTCCCCTTAGGTGGATGCAGCAGGTTGAGCCCGGTCCTGTGCCGGGCTTTTTTCTTTTGGGGCGGTGAATCTTTGGGGTTTCCGGTCTGCGAGTAGCTGAGCTAAGCCGCGGACTTGCAATAGCCGCATGCGTCGGGTCGCTGTCCGTGGCACCGCATGGCCGGATGATTCCGAAAACTCAACAGGTAGTGACTAGATATCGTTTGCGGCGTGTGCCGTTGCTGACCACAATCGACGCCAGTTCAGATAGTTGGCCGCGGACCATTGCACGCCGTTGCGGCCACGCCTGATAAACCAATCCACCGAATGCGCCAGCGGCTAAGCGCCAGGACACCATGTTCAAGTTCACCCCTGCGTTCGAAGCACCGGCTGGCTCGCCGATCCGTGAGCTG
>JBEKNG010000036.1:0-14795 GCA_049523075.1 Paraburkholderia sp. | reverse complement strand
ATAATACCGTTGGCGTGGCACCGATAATGAGGGTCGAATTTCGTACGCCTCACTTTCTGAAACTGCGCATGACGGCGGCCCGCACGGTCGCATTTACCGTGTATGCCCGCCGCTGAGACAGGCAATACGCACCTCAGCGATGCCCCAGCACGCATCTCTTTCCCTCTGAAGATTAGTTTTTCCGCACTACATGCGGCCCCATTTTGAGAATCGATTGATGAAACCGGCAAGGAATTCACTGAGGTCACGTATCGGCCGATACGTGACTTTTGGTGTGATCGCGACGGCGCTCGCAGGGGCCGTGATGTTTTTACAGTGGCGGCACGATCGGCGCGAGGTTCCGACTCATCCGTCCTTGACGGGCGTCGCTAGTCAGATGCGTCACGACGCCGCTGCCTGGAGCCGTCAGGAAAAGGATGCGTCGGAGATGTTGCGTGATATTCACGGCGACCATGTCGCCGCGATCGGCGTGAGCGCCAACGCCATCCTGGTGTCGACGACACAGGGTGAGAAATACTTCGTCACCGATCACAATGCCGTGTTCTCGAATGCGCTGCTGCTTGATGAAATGAAAGCCGGAGGCAGTTCGCCGTATCAACTGGTGTGGTTGCCGGACGCGGACATCCACACAGGTATGGCACGCTGGGCCGATGTGTTCGACAAGACGCGGGATGTGTTGAGCCTGCTCTTGCCCTTTCTTCTGCTGGGCGGCCTCGCCTGGTTCATGCGCCGTGAGATGAGGGGCGGGGCCAGCTTGCTCGGGAAGTCCCCAGCGATACGCTTCGATGACGTGATCGGCGCGGGTGAAGCGAAAGCCGCGCTTGCCGACGTGCAAGCCTATCTGACCGACCCGATGCCATTCGTCGGCATGGGCGTGCGCGCGCCATGCGGCATTCTGATGACGGGCGGCCCGGGCGTCGGCAAGACCCGTCTTGCGCAGGCACTCGCTGGCGAATGCGATGCGAATTTCATTTCAATCACTGGAAGCTATTTCAGTGCGAAGTATTACGGCGTGGGTATTCAGAAGGTCAAGCACCTGTTCGAGCTGGCGCGCAAGAATGCGCCGACTGTCATCTTCATCGACGAAGCCGACGGTCTTGGTAAGCGTACGGACACGGGTGCCGGCCCGGTAGAAGCAGAGAGCAATCGCATCATTAACCAGTTGCTTGCGGAGATGGATGGCTTCCAGTCGAATGAAGGCGTGATCATCGTCGCAGCAACGAATCACCCCGACAATCTCGACGAAGCGTTGCGCCGGCCAGGCCGTTTCGATCGCACGGTGCAGGTGCGGCTGCCGGACCTGGAAGACCGCACAAAGATCCTGCAATTCTACGCATCGAAGCTAACAGTGAAGTCAGACGAAATTGACTTCACCCAGCTCGCCCGGCTGACCACTTGCCTGTCGCCCGCCACGCTCTCGATGATCGTCAATCAGGCGGGTCTGGTGGCGCGCAAGGCCGGCGCGGACGAAGTGAGCGCGTCACATTTCGTAGAGGCAATCAAGATCGCGCGGATCGGCGAAGTGAGCGGTGCCGAACGCGCGCTGTCGGAAGACGAACGTACCCGCATTGCCGTTCACGAAGCCGGGCATGGACTCGTTGCCGCGTTGCTAGGCACCGGGGTGCTCGAGGAAGTCACGATACTGCCGCGGGGCGGCGCATTAGGTGTCGCACTGATCACGAAGACGCAGGATAAACACCTGTACCGCGAGACGGAAATGCGCAACGAGATTCAGGTGCTGCTCGGCGGGCGGAACGCAGAATTGCTGATGTTCGACGAAGCATCGAGCGGTGCCGCGCAGGATCTGCAGGAGGCGTCACGCATCGGCCTCGACATGGTGTCGAAGTTTGGTTTCAACGTCGATGGCAATCTGTTCAGTCTTGCGGCCCTGCCACAGCAGTACGCCGGCCTGCAATTGAAGAGCGCCATCGAGTACACCAACGTGTTGCTCAAGGACTTGAACGACGCCTGCTATGCACTGCTCCGTGCCAACGAACCGGTACTGCGCGCGATCGCCGACCAGTTGCTCGAATCGGAGACTGTGCCCGGTACGACCGTCTACCGCCTCATCAGGGAACACGCGGCAGCGACTGCCGAAGACGTGCACCTGACGATGGAAGCTGCTGCTGCGTAATTGCGGTGCGGCGGAATGACCGGAGACCGTCAGGACGGATAGTAACGGGTGCCAACATGAGCGGACCGCTTTGCTCCGATCTCCTGGGCGCGCTTCACGAATGTCAGGAAATGCGGTGTCACCCGATGGGCCTTATAGGCGGCCTCATCTCTGTATGACTCGATCAGCATCACTGTATTGGGCTCGTCTTTGGGAAGCAGCACATCGAAACCTATGCAGCCCGGTTCTTCCGTCCGCGATGCCTGGCTGTTTTCCTTGCTGATTTCGAGGAAGCTTGCCATTCCTGCGGGCGGCACCTCAAACGTAACGACATTGACAATGGCGGGCCCCGGTTCTTTCTCGGCGGCAGCTTCTGCCGTCGTGGGGATCAAACCGGACAGCAGAGATGCGCTCGCCACCAGCAAGAAGGCGCGGGTCAGGATTGTGCGCCGTGTTGACGGCTGCGTTGTGCCTGCGTTATTGGCAGAGACCACGTGCTCGGGCACATCGTCGTGATACGTCATGATTCAGCCATCCTCTCTTAGTGCGAGTAGCGTACGTTGTTAAGAAGACCGCCCCATGCGGCACCGTGGAGACGGATGTTCACGAAGCGGATAAGCATCAGGTTATCAGCGCTGGGACAGTGGACTGATGACCTGAGCATGAATAGATATTCATCTGCCCGGGGGCGTTCAAAAAAGCGAAGGGGCCGCTTCTACACGGACACCTGAGCTGTCAGAAGGTCTTCAAGCCGAACCGGAAGATTACGCACACGCACGCCCGTCGCGTGATAAACAGCATTCGCAATCGCTGGCGCAATACCCGCGATCCCAATCTCGCCGACACCGCGAGCGCCGAGTGCATTCAATGCGAGATCCGGATAGTCAAGGAACGTGACGTCGATCTTCGGTGCATCGGCATGCGTGGTCATGACATAGTCGGCGAGGCTGCGGTTGATCGGGGCACCGGAACGGCTGTCGTAGTTCGTCTCCTCGAACAGCGCCATGCCGACACCCATTACGACGGCTCCTTCGATCTGGTTACGGGCCGTGAGAGCATTGATGATCTTGCCGCCGTCGATCACGCTCACCACGCGGCTGACTCGCAACCGAGCTGTTTCAGGCTGCCAGGTAACCTCGATAAAATGCGCGCAGTACGAGTGCACCGACACGTGCTTCGCGTCAGGATCGTCCTGATTCGGTCCGGACCGGCCTCTTCCCACTACCGTGTTGATCCCTGCCGGCCCCAGAATCCGCCCGAAGGGGACGCCTGCTCCTGGTGAGGTCCCTTTGCGGTAGACCATTCCTTGCTCAAAACCGAGCGCGTCCACCTTCTGGCCGCTGAAGGGCGACTGAGCTGCTTCGGCTGCGGTGAGCAAAAGGTGCTGGACCGCCACCTGCGCCGCCTGCGTCACGGCCGGAACCAGCGACGCCGAAGCCCGCGAGCCGCCCGACATCGGGCCGGGAGGCAAGCGGGTGTCACCGATCGCGACTGAAATTCTGTCGAGCGCGATGCCGGTCACATTGGCCACCATCTGCGCGAGGATGGTGTACGTCCCCGTGCCGATGTCCTGAGTCGCTGTCAAAACGCGCGCCGTTCCGTCAGCGTTCAGTTCAACAATGGCTTCCGCAGCGGATCGCTGTGCCTGCCACGACCCCGCTGCGACGCCCCAGCCGATCACCAGACCGTCACGACGCATCGAGCCGACCGGCGTCTTGCGTGCTGCCCAGCCGAATTGCTCCGCGCCGCGCGTCAGACACTCCTTGAGATGCCGGGAGGAAAACGGCACATTCAGGCTTTCGTCAATCGCCGGCTCATTGACCAGGCGCAACTGGACGGGATCGATATTGAGCTTGATGGCGAGTTCGTCGACGGCCGATTCGATTGCGAACAAGCCGGGAACGGCGCCCGGGCCGCGCATCGATGTGCTGGGCGCGATGTCCCGGCGCGCATAGGCGGCAGTCACTTGCAGGTTCGGTGAGCTGTAGAGGTAGCCTGTCGCCTCACCGCAATTCTCTTTGCGTGTGTCGAGGCGGGCTGCCTGATAGACGTAGTGCTGCTGCAACGATGTCAAACGCCCTTCGCGTGTTGCCGACAAGCGTACGCGTTGCTCCGTGGCCGGACGGTGCCCCACGTTCTGGAACATCATCTCGCGGGTCAGCACCAGCTTGACGGGCCGACGCAGATTGCGGGCCGCGGCGGCAGCGAGCAGCGAGTGGGGCCACGGAAACAGCTTGCCGCCGAATCCGGAGCCTAGATACTTCATGATGACGCGCAGCCGGTCTTCCGGCACGCCGAGCATCTGTGCCATCATCTGCCGCTGGTAGACGATCGACTGCGTCGTTTCGTAAAGCGTGTAGTTCGCGCCATCGAATACCGCCACCGTGGCATGCAGTTCGATTGGGTTGTGCGTTTCGACCGGCGTTGTGTAGATCTGGTCGAGCTTAAGCGCGTCGGAGGCGGCCGCGAATGCGGCCTCTGCGTCGCCGCGCTGCGTGTCGACGGACGGCGTCCCCTCCGCCGACATCTGTATTGTTACGTCGGGTTGACTTTGCACATACCGCACCTTCACTGCTCTGGACGCGGCGGTTGCCTGCTCGAACGTATCGGCCACTATGACTGCAATGTACTGGCCGTAGTACGAGATGATGTCGTCGTCGAGAGGCGGGCGTCTTTCGTCGATTCTTGGTCCAAAGCCGACGCGATAGAACTTGCCGATGTTTTCGCGTGTGAAGACAGCCCGGACCCCTGGCATCTTCGAGGCAACGGCCGTGTCCAGTTGCTCGATCCGTCCTTTGGCGATTGTCGCGCAAACCGGTACGGCGTAAAGCATCTCTGGAAGGTTGAAATCCGACGTGTACGTCGCCGCACCGCTGACCTTAAACGGTCCGTCAATTCGGGTAAAGTCGCCGCCGATGACTGGCTGCGTTTTGTTGCTTGCTAATTGCACGTTCTCTCCGCGTTACGACCATTGGGTCAAACAGTCTGTGGGGTCAGCCTAGGTGCTTGCTGGATGCAGCGTTATGCAAGTTCGACCTTGGATCCGTTCCGGCCTTGCGCGCGCCGACGGGAGCGCCGCCTCGGCCGCCGTCCGGAACGACGCGGGCTCAGGCGCGTGGCCGAGCAACGCGGCTTCAGGTCGTTGGGTGATGCCCGGTGTTTGACCGTTTCTCTCTTCTAACACTAGCCATATAAAACGGGGCTAGCGCCAAAATGAAATTCGCGACATGTTTGACGTCTTGACGTCAAAACGGTTTGGCGGGACCGGGCCGGCGCGATCCCCGATTCTCAAAGAACGGCTCCTGGCGAGCCGACGTAATTCTGAGCTAATTCCATGGTTTTACGATTCACCTGCATGACGGACAGCATGCGCATGGCGGGCTCTTTGACCATCACTGAGGGCGAGTAAGGCTCTCCGGGACAGTGTCCCGGCGCTGGGCCTGATATGCAGAATTGCTTTAACGATGCCGAGGCGTTACGTCAGCGTCGTCAAAGCCCGTTCCAATCTCCCCTGAACGCTGCCGCTCAAGGCCTATTTCGCGTTCGGGGTCGTAGTGCTCTCCCCGAAAGTTTTTCTATTACCTCGCGCAAGATGTTCTCGATTGTCGATGAGTCGGGGAGGGGACATACTCCTTCGCGTGCGCCTGCATGGACGTATCGACCCTACGCACTCAGCGTTTGAAGGATCGACGACTAACGATAGACATTGAGCGACAGGTAAATGAATTTAAGAACCGCCAATCTTATGGTGATAGCCGCCTTTGCGTGCACGATCACAGTTGTTTGTCATGCGGCGAGCGATCGGCAAGACAGAATCAGGACGACTGTGAACCGCGCCATCAAGCCGATCATGGCGGACAACGGCATTCGCGGCATGGCGGTTGGCATCATCGACGGGGATGAGCACTACCTGTTCAACTATGGCCTGACGTCGGCGGAAACGGGCGAACCCGTCACGCGCGATACCTTGTTCGAGCTCGGATCCGTTAGCAAGACGTTGACGGCGACACTGGCTTCGTACGCGCAGGTTAGCGGCTATCTGTCTCTGTCGGATCCGACCAGCAAGTTCCTTCCCGCTCTGCAGAAGAGTCCGTTCGGTAACGTGAGTCTCCTCAATCTAGGCACGCATACTCCAGGCGGCCTCCCATTGCAGGTGCCCGACAACATCGGCAACAACGACCAGTTGATGAAATATTTTAAGGAGTGGCAGCCCACCTACGCGCCTGGAACCTATCGGACTTACGCCAATCCCGGGATCGGAACACTCGGCCTGATCGCGGCGCAGAGCATGGGTCAGGATTTTGACGGGCTGATGGAACGTCACCTGTTTCGCGCGCTCGGCATGAAGAGCACTTACATCAACGTGCCGGCCGCAAAATTACCCGACTACGCACAAGGCTATACCAAAGACGGCGCGCCGATCCGGATGGCGCGAGGGGTGCTGTCCTCTGAAGCATACGGTGTCAAGACGACAGCCGCCGATATGATCCGCTTTGTCGAGATCAACATGAATCTGATTCAGGTGGACGAAAAGCTTCAGCGCGCGATCGTGGACACACATACGGGCTACTTCAAGGCAGGGCCGATGACCCAGGACCTGATTTGGGAACAATATCCGTATCCGGTCACATTGAAGGCGCTGCTTGACGGCAACTCGTCGGCGATGATCCTCAACGCAACGCCGGTCGTTGAAATAAAGCCGCCGCAGAAGCCACAAGACGACGTGTGGATCAACAAAACCGGCTCGACTAATGGCTTCGGCGCTTATGTCGCATTCATTCCGCAGAAGCGGTTGGGGATTGTGATCCTCGCCAACAAGAACTTCCCCATCGATGAACGAGTCACCGCTGCATACCGGATTCTTACGTCATTGGCTAACGCCGAATAATGAACAGGGAGTGCGGGTTCGACGGGTCGACGCAACGGATTGATGAAATCGCTTAATTAGTGATCCGAATTATCATCGTTTCGGACGTATCGCTCGAAATCATTTCAATTTCGCCGTTTCCTGTGTCCGGTCAATCAGCCAGGCAGCGCCGACGGCTCCCACCACCAGCGGTGCTCCCACCAGCATTCCAGTCGTGGGATGTTCCCCAAGAAAGAACCATCCAAGCGCAACGGCAATCAGGGGATTTACGAACGTGTACGTTGCCACGAGCGTGGGATCTACGCGCTCAAGCAACCAGATATAAGCCGCGTGAACGATAGGACGGTACCGGCAATAGCCAGATAGGCCAGCGCGAAAACGGAGTCTGCCGAGGTCGCGTGGATTCGGATGCCACGTAGCTCTCCGGTCATCGTGCCCAATACAGCGAGGGTAACGCCGCCGGCTAGCAATTCGACCGCTGCCAGCATCAGCGCGGATGTCGTACCCTTGTGCCGTTGGGTAAGAACGGTGCCGATCGCCCAGGAAAGGCTTGCACCGAGCAATGCGGCAATCCATGGCAAATCGATGCGGTGCGCGCCCGACGAAGGCGCTGTCCACGCGATGACGCCGACGCCCGCAAAACCTGCTCCGAGTGCGCAGACAGTGGCCGGCAAAGGACGGCGTTCTCCCGGGATCAGAAACCGCAATGTTGCTATCCAGAATGGAATGGTTGCCAGAATAACAGCGGCGATGCCTGACGGGACATGTTGCTGCGCGATCGCTAGAACACCGTGGCAACCGACAAAGAAAAGCAGACCGCATGTAGTCCCATGGAGGTCGATCCCCAGATGAGATATATGGCAGAAAAGGCTAGCAGAAGGCGAATCCGCATATCGCTCCGTTCACTTGACCTTATAACTGGTTAAGAGGTTATACTTTTTCGGTGGATATGCAAGGAGCATGGGCATGACCGTCGCACATGGAGAGGCGCGGCCGGATCGGGCGGCGCTTGTCGAAGAAGAGCTGGCTATCCGAGTCGTGAATACTGTCGCCTGGCGCCGGGCTGACCAGCAGGAGGAGCGTTTGCCATCTGCGGAGGCTTTACTTGCGTGGTTTGCAGAGGCTGAAGTCTTTGACGGCAGGTTTTTGCGCGCCTTGGCGCTTGAATGGACCAATGATCCTGTCTTGGCTGAAAAGGAGTACCAGACTGCGTTAGGGTTGCGCGAGACTATTTACAGGGCGCTTCACAGCGCAGCCTCGGCTAAGGCACCGGCCAAAACCGACGTTGCCCTGCTGTCGCATTTGCTCAACGCAGGCACGTCTGGCATGCAGCTATCCGTCCAGCGTGGGCGATACGTATGGTCCGCCGACGAGCACGCGAATAGATCGCGCGCATTGTTCATGCCGGTGCTCGTGTCTGCCGTGGCGCTTTTAACCGGCCCGCATGCGCACAAGGTAAAGCAGTGTCAGGACGATCGGGGTTGCGGTTGGCTTTTCGTGGATGAGAGTCGTGCGCAGAACAGGCGTTGGTGTTCGATGGGCGATTGCGGTAACCGCGCGAAAGCGCGCCGTCACTACGCGCGCAAACGCGATGCCAGCGCATAGAGCCAGTTTCATTGCGCCTGCGGCCTATTCGACAGTGTCCTGGGTGGAGTAAATTTGAAGCTGTCGGTATCAACACATTCGGCCGCAGTTGACGGCGCGTGTTTCTGAAGGGAGATTGCGATGACTGAGCTCGTAACATGCTTGTGGTTCGATCAAGGTAGAGCGCGCGAAGCGGCAGAGTTTTACGCCGCCACCTTTCCCGACAGCCGGGTCGGTGCAGGTCATGTATCCCCTATTCCAGGCATCGGGCAGGGTCCGGAGTTGACGGTCGAGTTCACCGTGCTCGGCCGGCGCTTCGTAGGGTTGAACGGCGGGCCCAATTTCACGGCGAATGAGGCGGTCAGTTTCATGGTCCAGACGGATAGCCAGGAAGAGACCGACCGATATTGGAACGCGGTGATTGGCAATGGCGGAAAGGAAGCGCCTTGCGGCTGGTGCAAGGACCGCTGGGGCTTTTCGTGGCAAATCACGCCCAAGCGGCTGCTCGAGATCGTCAATGGGCCCGATCATGCTGCCGCAAGGCGTGCGATGGACGCGATGATGACAATGAAGAAGATCGATATAGCCGCGATAGAGCGCGCAGCGGCAACGGGTGATTAACACGCAGACCCGGATTCCCATATGCTGAACGTCACGCTGCGCCCGACGTCGCCCTCGCTTGAGATAGTCACGGATGCACCTGTCCCGATGACTCCGAGGGCGGTTGCCGGGGCTCCGGTCATACGTTGGTATCATGGGAATCCGGCAGTTTTAACGCTACGCTTCCGATTGAAGCGTTCATTTTGGGCGCTGGCGCTCCTCGCGGTCGAGAACGCCCCACACCAGGCGATCCCAATGGGTCCTCTCAAGCTTGTGTCGATTGTCGATGACAATGAGCCTGCTCGCGTGGCCACCGAAAGTCTGGTGCACGCGCTGGGGTGGCCGACGCGTACGTTCGACTCGGCCGAGGCGTACCTGCAGTGGATGCCGACGGCGGGCGCCGACGGGACGGGATTCCTGATTTCCGATGTGCGCATGCCCGGCATGTCTGGAATCGAGATGTTCGAGTACCTGCTCGCGCTCGGCGCTGCGCCGCCGACGCTTCTCATGACGGCATTTCCCACCGATGCATTACGCGCGCGGGTGGCCGCGGCTGGTGCGTTGGCCCTGCTCGAAAAGCCGCTCGATGTCGTCGCACTCGAGCGTCATCTGACGCTTGTGCTCGGCACCCCATGACCGAAGGCCGTCGCCGTCGTCGCTTGTGTCTCGTAACGGGCGCGTGACGCGGGGCGCTCGCTACGAGCGCAGCGCCTCTGGGCTCGCCTGCGCGTTTTCCCTGGTCGGCAGCGTGAAACGGAAGACGGCTCCGTGCGGCTCGTTTGGCACGGTTTCGAGCGCGCCCCCGTGCGCCTCGACGATGGTCCGGCTGATTGCAAGGCCCATGCCCATGCCCTCGGCCTTCGTCGTATAGAACGAATTGAACAGGCGGTCGAGGTGTCCGGGGTCGATGCCGGTGCCCGTGTCGCGTACTTCGACCATGGCGATGTCCGGGTCGGCCCTGCCTGTGCTGATCGTCAACTCGCGCGGCCTGTCGTGCACGCCGGTCATCGCTTCGATGGCATTGACGATCAGGTTCATCAGCACCTGTTGTAGTTGGACACGGTCGCCCTTGACGAGGCGGATGTTATCCGCAAGATCGTTGTGCAAGACGACGCCGTTGCGCAGCAAATCGGGGCGCGTCAGCGCCACGACTTCGCCGACAGCTTCGTTAAGATCCCAGTGCTCGATGCGCGGCGGTACCTTCTTGACGAGCTCGCGTACGCGGCTTACCACCTCGCCGGCCCGGCTGCCGTCCTTCTCGATGCGCTCGAGTGCTTGCCGGACTTCCTCGAGCACCGGCGGCTGGGCATCGATCCAGCGCAAGCCCGCGATCGCATTCGTGACGACGGCGGTGATCGGCTGGTTGACTTCATGGGCGATCGAGGCGGTCATTTCGCCAACCACCAGAACCCGGTTCAATCGCGCGAGATCGGACTGAGCCTCCTGCAACGCATCCTCCATTCGCTTGCGTTCGCTGATGTCGTTGTTGGTCTCCAGGATCAGCGCGGGGTGTCCTGCATTGTTGCGCTGGAGCGACCAACGGCTCGTTACAACGACGGGCGTGCCGTCCGCCTTTCGGTTGGCGAGCTCGCCTTCCCAGCGGCCTTCGCGCAGCAGCCTGGCCATGATCTGCTCGATCGGCGTGACGGACGTCGTCTGCAGGAGCGCATGCGCGACAGCGCCGAGTGCTTCGGCGCGCTTGAATCCATACAACTCCTCGGCGCCGCAATTCCAGTAGAGGATTTTGCCGTTCATGTCGCGCGAGAAGATGGGGTCATGCGTCAGGTCAAGGAGACTCGCCTGACTGCGGAGCGTCGATTCCGCTTGCTGCGCGCGGAAGG
The DNA here is from genome assembly GCA_049523075.1 of Paraburkholderia sp. Lineage (GTDB taxonomy): Bacteria > Pseudomonadota > Gammaproteobacteria > Burkholderiales > Burkholderiaceae > Paraburkholderia. The sequence continues at coordinate 3,790 of JBEKNG010000036.1, read as the reverse complement.
CCAATACCGTTACGAGGCCGATCGTAACGATGCTGATGCACTCGTTGCTGAGGGCCTCCACGTTCGGGCGGGCCGGCGGCGCGACTGCCCAGCTCAAGATTGTGAGCGTCACGCAGCCGAGTCCGACAAGCACAACGCTTCGCGGCTTGCAAAAGCGCGCGGCGAGCAGCACGACGATCACGTAGAGCGTCGCGACGGCGATGTCGAGCACCGTGACTACATCGGCGATGAAGATCAACGCAGCCAGCACGGCCGTCGCGATAGCGAGTGTGACGGCGGTCTTGCGCGGCGAGCGCCTTTCGTCTGTCATGCCGGCTCCAGCTCTATGCGTTTGATCGGCACGCTGGCGTTCAGCGTGGGCGACTCAAGCTCGCGCATATCTCCCGTCTGCGAGAAAACCAGGCAAGCGAGTTAAGTATAGGAAGGTTGACTATCTCCTTACAAGCGGAGCGTTGCCGTGGCTGGCGGGATGCCATCCAGATCGTTCTACTCGGTGCCTCGTGCGTCACGGTAGAGCGGCGGAAAAGAAAAAGCCCGCGCGAAGGCGGGCTGAATCCATATCAGTGGAGACATGGAGGAGACAATCATCAGTATAAACCCGAATGCGTGAAGCGCAAGCATGTTGTTGACCATTTACAATCCGGCACGCTTACTCGCGACCGGCCCGGATGTCGGTAGATTGAAAGGAATCTTCAATCCTCAATCACAATCGGGCGCGTGGGGCGTTTATTGGACATTTTGCCATTGTCGGCGCCGCGCATTATTCTTCCCATGCTTCGGCACGGGCTCGGCGTCGTTCGGCGGTCACAAACGCTTAAAGCCTTACCTATCTGTGCCGTTAGCACAATGAACGTGTCCATAAAACGCAAAACGGACCGGCCGCGCGTCCTCGCAGAATGCAGGGCACCGACAGACATATAAAAAGGGTTGAAGTTTTGGCTTTGCACGACCAAAGAGCGTTTTCCCATGGTTGACGCTTCCACACCCGGAAACCCGGCCGACAGCACCGCCCTGGCTGCGCCGACGATCGAAGCGCAACTACGGGCGGTGCGAGACGGCGGCCGCCCGTGGGCCGGGACATGGGCCTGGTATCGGGCGGGCGAGCAGTTGCACCTTGCCGGCCAGGGCGACGCACTGCTCGACTGGCCGCAAAACATCGACGAAGAGAGGCTCGCTCAACTTTGCACCCGGCGCGGGTGGCTCCGCTGGGCCACGGGCTGTGGCGAAAGTGTGCTCGGCTGGCTTGTTGCGCCCGCCGAATTCGCCGGCGACGAATTCCTGCGGGAGTTCGCCCGGAGTGTGGGCGAGCGAGCGCAGACCGACGCGCTCGCGCGTGCCCAGAACACGCAGCGCGTGTTGTATGAGATTGCCTATCTGGCGAGTTCGGTGCCCGAACGTGCAGAGTTCTTGCGGCGCGTGCACGAGCGCCTCGGTACGTTGATCGACGCTGAGAACTTTTACCTCGCGCTATACGATCGCAAGAGCCACAAGATCACCTATCCGTACTATGTCGACGTGATCGACACGGACGTCATCGAGGCGGAAAACTACGACATTCTCGACCCCGAGCGCCCGTCGATGACTGCCCAGGTGCTGACGACTGGTCAGCCGTTGTTCGTCGATGCCGCGATGATCACCGCCGGAGTGGCCGAAGGCGTCTTCTATCCCATCGGTGACCGTCCCGAGTTCTGGATGGGTGCACCGCTGAAGAATGCCTCGGACGAGGTCTTCGGCATGCTTGCCATGCAGGTTTACGATGTCTCACGGATCTACAGCGCCGAGGACCGCGAGCTTTTCCTCGTGGTGGCGCGGCACGTGGCGATGGCGCTAGACCGGATCCTGCACCGCGCTGATCTCGAAGAACAGGTCGCGCGGCGCACATCTGAACTGTCGCGGGTCAATGCGGCGTTGCGCGAAGGCATCGCTGAGCGCGAGCGCGCCGAACACTTGCAAGCGACGCTCTTCCAGATTGCAGAGCTTTCAAGCCGCCCCGGCGACATGGTCGGATTCTTCCGCAGCCTGCATCACATCGTTGGAAAGCTGCTATACGCACGCAATTTTTATATCGCGCTCTTCGATACCGAAACGCAGGTCGTTTCTTTCCCCTATTACGTTGACGAGCATCTCCATGAGCCGCCGCCGCCGCGACTGGGCCGACGCGGCCTCACCGAATATGTGATCCGCCAGCGCTGCCCGTGCCTGATTGATGCGAACGGTGCCTTGCGCCTGATAGAAGACGGCGAGATCGATATAAGAAGCCAGAACGTGCGTCTTTGCTCGTGGCTCGGCGTACCGCTATTCGATGGCGACGACGTGCGCGGGATGCTCGCCGTACAAAGCTATGCGCCTCTCGTACGCTATTCGCAGCGCGACCAGGAATTACTGACGTTCGTGTCGCACCATATCGATACCGCGCTGTCGCGTCGGCGGGCCGCCGACGCCCTTCACGCGGCGAACGCAGAGCTTGAATCGCGTGTGCAGATTCGTACACGGGAACTCGACAACGCCAACGCCCGGCTTGTGCATGAGAACTCGCATGACGCGCTAACAGGACTGCCCAACCGGAGCCATCTACTCCAACGGCTGCAGACAGCGTGGAGCGCATTTTGCGAGAACGGCAGCCAGCTGACGGTGATGTTCCTTGATCTTGATCGCTTCAAGAACGTGAACGACAGTCTGGGTCATCACAGCGGCGACCTGCTGTTGGTCCAGGCGGCTGAGCGCTTGCGTGGCTGCCTGCGTTCGACCGATCTGTTGGCGCGCCTAGGCGGCGACGAGTTTGCTATTCTCTCGCCGAATGCTCCATCGAGCGATGCTATCGCCGTTGCGGAGCGCATCCTGGCAGCATTCGATCTGCCGTTCGATATCGACGAACATGTGGTGTTCTCGTCGTGCAGCATCGGCATTGTGAATGCCGACAGCCAATACCATAGCAAGCCGGCCGATCTCCTGCGCGACGCCGATATCGCGATGTATCGCGTGAAAAATGCGGGCCGCGATAGTTTCGTGGTGTTCAACCATGAGCTGCGAAGGGAGGTATTGGATCAGGTGGAACGGGAGGGCGCTCTACGTAATGCGCTCAAACGCGACGACGAACTGCTGCCTTTCTTTCAGCCTATTGTGGACGTCGCGACGGGCGAGGTTGTCGCGCTTGAAGCACTCATTCGCTGGCGGCAGCCCGACGGGCGTATCGTCAGTCCCGGTGAGTTCTTGCCGGCGGTCGAAGGGTTGAGGTTAATCGGGCGCCTCGACTTTTACATGCTCACGCGCGTCGCCGTCATTCTATCGGAGCCACAGCGCGCGAACTGGCCGCCGGTCCACGTCAACTGTTCAAGCTTTAGTATCACGCGACCCGAGTTCGCCGGTGAGGTTCTCGCGCTTTTGCAGCGGTACGGCGTGGCGCCCTCGCGTGTGTGCCTCGAACTGACGGAAGGCGCGCTCGTGGCGGAACCGGACATCGCGCGAACCACGATGCGAGATCTCGCGGACAACGGCATGTCGGTTGTGCTCGATGACTTCGGGGCGGGCTTTTCGTCGTTGAGTTACGTGCATCAGTACCGCTTCAGCGGCCTGAAGATCGACAAGTCGTTCATTCTCGAACTCACCACGAGCCCGCGCAGCCGGGCGATCGTCAGGGCGATTGTGCGTATGGCCGAATCGCTCGGTCTGACGCTCGTCGCGGAGGGCGTCGAGGATGCCGGGACACTCGCCATGTTACGGGAGATGGGTGCAGCGCAGGCGCAGGGATATTTCTTCGCCAAGCCAATGCCGCTTGATGCCCTTCCTGGCT
>JBEKNG010000035.1:0-14844 GCA_049523075.1 Paraburkholderia sp. | reverse complement strand
GCCGGACTGACGTGATCGTAGGCCAACTGGCTCAACAGGAATTCGAAGCCTCGGACACTCGAGGCCATCTTCTGCCGGCTTCCCGAAACAAGCGCTCCAGCGACCCGGCCCGCCAACGACTCTTTCGCGTAAAGAGCGGCGTCGCGGAACCACGAGTCCGTTCGCTCGATCAGTGTCGGCGCGAGCCGGCTCGGAAAGAAAACGCTGCCGACGATGCTCGCGCAGACGATGCCAAGCGTGATTTCTTCGGTTCGCGCCACCGCCACATCGAAGATGCTCAACGGGTTCGACAATGCCGGCAGTGCAATGACGGACAGCGAATAACTGGCGAGCAGAAAAACGTAATTGCGCGCGGCTCGCGTCGAGATGGAAAGGTAGACGAACACGCCTGTCCACAGCGCGATCAGCGCGCTCAGCAGATAAGGCGTCTCCGCGAAAGGCGGCACGAGGGCGATGGAGGCGACCGCGCCAAGCACAGTGCCGATCACCCGATAAAGCGCCTTCGACCGGGTCGCACCGACAAACGGGTTCGACACAATATAGACCGATGCCAACGCCCAGTACGGCCTCGGAAGGTCGAAGTAGAACGCGATGTAAAGCGCGAGCATCCCTGCGAGGAAGGTCTTTAGCGAAAAAATCCAGTCACGCAGCGAAGGGAAGTTCATCGGAGAAAATCGTTTGGGAGATCAGTCTCTCGCCCCTCAGCCCGGTCGGGCTCGCGGTGGCACGACCCGCGGTCGCTCGATACACCGCAGCGGCGATCATATGAATCGCATTGACGGTCGCCGAGCACGGACCGGGTTCGCTCCCCGGACCCGCAACGTCATACCACAGCATCGGGTCGACCGTGCTCGGGGCGAACGACCTCGTCCCCTTCCACAGGCAGGGTGAACTGAAAGACGGCACCTCGTAGTTCATTTGTGCCGGCCCACAGCCGTCCGCGGTGTGCATCAATGATCGAACGGGAGATCGCCAGCCCCATGCCCATCCCGCTCGGCTTCGTCGTGTAGAAAGCCTCGAACAGGTGGTCTACACGCTTCAGGTCGAGGCCCGGACCCGAATCCCTCACCCCGACGAGCACGTAGCCCGCCTCAGCCTCTGTGCTTGTGATCAACAGCTCGCGCGTGTCCTTGCTGACATCGTTCATGGCCTCGACGGCGTTGATGATCAGATTCAGGAGCACTTGTTGCAGTTGGACACGGTCGCCGTGAATGAGCGGCAAACCGTCCGCGAGGTCCGTCCGCACCGAGACATCGTTTTTGACGATTTCGCCGCGGGCGAGCTCGATGACCTCACGGATCACCTCATTGATGTTCAAACGATCCTTCAGGGGCTGCTCATTTTTGATCAGGGCACGGATGCGGTTGATGACCTCACCCGCGCGATGCCCGTCGTCGACGATGCGCGCGAGCGCCTGGCTGACCTCATCCAGATCCGGAGGCCGATGGTTGAGCCAGAGCAGCGCAGCCTCGGCGTTGGAGACCGTCGCGGTAATGGGTTGGTTCACTTCGTGGGCAATCGAGGCCGTGAGTTGCCCCATGGTGGCGACACGGTTCGCGTGCGCCAATTGCATCTGCATTACGCCCAGGGCCTCTTCGGCCCGCTTGCGCTCGGTCAGATCCAGCACGAACGAGACGCCGTGATTCCGGGCTTCATCAAAGCTCGTCGAGCCGACGAGCACGGGCACACGACTGCCGTCTTTCCGGAAGTATTCCTTCTCAAAGGGTGCCACGCGTCCAGTCATCTTGAGTTCTGGAGTCCACCTGCGTTCATGGCGATCGCGCCATTCGGGCGGCGTGAGCTCAGTCCAGCGCAAGCGACGCGCGACCACATCCTCCCGATCGTATCCCACGATCCGGAGAAACGCGTCATTGGCCTCAAGAATCGGACCTTCAAGGTCCCAAAAGAAAACTCCGATGATATTGGCATCGACCAGGCGGCGAATCTTGGCTTCGCGCTCTGCGAGGTCGTGGTACAAACGGGTGTTCTCAAGCGCGATCGCCGCCTGGGAGGCGACCAGCCGCAGCACCGAGATCCGGGTCGGCGTGAAGACCCCCGGAGCCAGGCTATTCTCGAGGTAGAGCACCCCGATGAGCTTGCTCTGATTGACCAGGGGTAGGCAGAAAATGGACCGGGCCTGGCGCTGCCGGATATAAGGATCCGTGGCAAATGCAGGTTCGGCCGCGGCGTCGTCGAGAATCATGGCCTCCTGCGTACGCAGGACGGTCTGGACGATCGCCTCGGACAGCCATGTTGCAGTCAAGGGCTGGTCGTGCAACCGTACGACGATTGTATCGCCACTCGTTATGGCTTCCGCCGCGATTCGCTGCTCAATCCCGCGGGAGAGAATTAACAGGCCTCGCTCAGCCCCAGCATGCTCGATAGCCGTACGCATGAGCGTGTCGAGCAGCTTGTCCAGCATGATCTCGCCCGAAACGGCTTGCGACACCTTTAGCACAGTCGCGAGCTCCAGATGTTCGACCGGCGCCCTGATCGTGCTCGTCGGCCCGGGTGCGGGCTCTTTTTCGCTGAGTTGGGGATAGAGCTGATCGAGTTGCCGCACCTTCCCATCGGCGCCCCAGCTCAGGTAGCAATACCGGGCGTTTCGCAGATACGCGTCGGCCATCGTCGCAAAGCCGCGCGCCGTACAAAACCTTGCGGCGCGTTCGTGGGCCAAGGCCTCGTTCTGGATGAAACCATCCGCATGCGCCAGCCTGATGGCCTCTTCATAGAGGCGTATCGCGTCCAGGTCCCGGCCCTCGACGCGTGCAAGCTCGGCGCCTACCAATGCCACGCGGTTTGCGAAAGTTGCGGGACAGTTCTCTGCCCAGACCGTGAGCTGCTTGTGATGAGCCGCCAGCGCTTCCAGATCTTGAGGTCGCTGCTCAGCTGAGGTCAGATCGCAATGCGACGCCCAGGCAAGCGCTCCATAGAAATGGTATTCAGCCCATTCAAACTGGGTCGGAGTCGTCCAAAGCAGCGGCGCGGCTTTCGATACAGCAGCGATCGCAGATGCCTCGTCGTTGGCGTAGATGCTCGCTTGCAGCCTGCGAATCCAATAGTAGGACTCGGCAATCGCCAGTTGGGGATTGTTCTTTAGACGTTGTTCGAAGTCGCGCTCGTCGAACTCGGCGTCATTGAAGGATATGAAGTCCGCGGTCAGTCCACGAAGCATCCGGATGAGCCTGAGCTGCCCAATGATGCAGTCGCTGACGAGACCGAACCTTACTTTTCGCGCGAATTCGAGGCCATGCTCGGCCTCGCGCTGGATGTCACTCAGCGAATCTCCGGCGGCGATACGGTTTGTGATCACGTCGATGCAGCTATAGGCCGCACAAGACACGTCACCAGCTTCCAGCGCCGCCTCAAAGGCGCGCCTCAGGAAGGCGCGAGACGTCTGCAAGGGCTGAGTCCAGTGAGCGACGTGGACAGCGAAGACCAGGTAGACGCGGGCCCTGAAGCGGTCCAGCCCACGCTTCTCCGCCAGATCAAGGCCAAGTGTGCCAAAGCGCAATCCTGCCTGGTATTCGCCGAAGTACGTTCCCAGGACGCCCCCCAGCCATGCATAGGCGAGAGATGATCCGTCGCTGCTGCCATGCTCGAGGCTTAGGGTTGCCATCTGACTGACGACAAGGCGGAACAGATTCAGGTCGGTGAACAGCGCCGGCGATGTGAGCACCGTGAGCACGTCCATGGTCGCGCATCGCTCAGGGTCGCTCATCAGAGGCAGGTCAAACAGTGCTTCGATCGAGCCCACCTCCCGCTCTTGCCACAATCGATCATAGGTCTGGCGAACTTCTTCCGCGGTTGGGTGCGGTGACCACTGGCCGCCCACCCGGCGCAGATAATTGAGGCCGACCTCGACGGCGTTGCCACTCTGGTCCAAGGTCGTGTAGAGATTGATGCGCACGCAGGTAGCAGCCGCAGCGTCAACCGTGGTCTGTGCGCGAGTCGACAGCATGGCGAGCCGCTCTTCAGATGCCAATTCTCCGATCAGGTATTCGCACTCGGCCGAGTTGAGTTCGAGGTCGAAGGTAAGCCGGTAACACTGTTCCCATTCCGCCTCCGTCAGTAACGCACGCCCGGCGGCGAAATATTGGAGTGCTGCGTTATAAGCGGTTGCCGTCTTGGCACGTTTGCCCGCTATCAGGTTGAGCCTGGCGACCTGTTCGCGCTCCTCCCGCGTGTTGATGAGTACCGCGCCGCGACTGAACTGGTTAACAATGTCGAAGATGTTTTCCTCGAGGTCTTCCGTGCGCGTCCCGGCCACGAGGACCCGGCCGATATGAAGATGCGCCATCGCCCGCGCGCCTTCGGGGATGAGCGCATACGCGGCCTCCCGGATACGGTCGTGAAGGAATGTGTAGGTGCCATCCGAGCGCAGGACGAGGCCCGATCGCACGGCGTCCCAGAGCGCTGTGTGCGTCGCTTCCTCGGTCTTCGCATGCACCGCGGCGAGTGTCTCCGCCTTGGCGGCATTCCCCAGGCAGGCCAGTTGTCCCAGAGCTTCCTGGGTCGCTCTGGGCAGACGGCTCAGCTTCGCGGTCATGAGATCGGCGACGTTGTCGGTGAACCCCTTGACGCGGATGCGGGGCAGGTCCCACGTCCACTCGCCCATGCCGGGATCGAATGTCACTAGTGCCTGCTCAGCCAGGGCGAGCAGGAACTGGATGGTGAAGAACGGATTGCCAGCCGTCTTCTCGAACACCAGTTCAGCCAACGTGCGTACGCGCCCGGGTTCCATATGCAGGGTATCCGCAAGCAGCCGCGCCACATCCTCCGGGTGCAGGGGCGCCAGGACGATCTTGCACACCCGTCCGCTGGCGCCACGCAGTCTGGCCAGCCTCTGCGCCAGCAGATGCGCGGGACCGACCTCGTTGTCGCGGTAGGCCCCCACCAGCAGCAAGTGGCGCATGTCCGGATGCGAAATCAGATGCTCGATCAAATCAAGGGTTGCCGAGTCCAGCCACTGCAGATCATCGAGGAACAGGGTGAGCGGGTGGTCCGGACGAGCAAACACACTGAGGAAACGCCGGAATACCATCTGGAACCGAGCCTGCTGGTCCTGTGGCGGAAGGTCCGGGGGCGGCGGCGTCTCACCGACGACGAGAGCCAGCTCCGGGACGAGCGTGACCATGAGTTGGCCATTCGGGCCCAGCGCCTCATGTAACGCCGCGCGCCATTGTTCCATCTCCGCGTTGCTCTTGCCGAGAATCTGGGAGACAAGGCTCCGGAACGCCTGAGCCAGCGTCGCATAAGGAATATTTCGTTTGTACTGGTCGAACTTGCCTGATGCGAAAAGCCCGCGTGGCGGCACGAGCACCTTATGAAGCTCATTGACGACGCAGGTCTTGCCGATCCCGGAATAACCGGAGATCAATACCAACCCTGGAGTACCTTCGTTGACAACCCGATCGAACGCGGCAAGCAAGGTCGCGATGTCGCGCTCTCTCCCGTACAGTTTTTCAGGAATCAGCAGGCGATCGGGGACGTCGCGTTCGCCCAGCGGGAACGGATTGATTTGGCGAATCGCTTCGTATTCGGTCAAACAACGGCGAAGATCATGCTGGAGGCCAACCGCAGTTTGATAGCGCTCCTCGGCCGTCTTGGCGAGCAGCTTCATGACAATGCGCGAGATCTGCACCGGAACGTGCTCAACCCGCTCGCTCGATGATATCGGCTTTCGCGCAATATGACAATGGATCCACTCCATCGGCTCAGATGCAGTAAACGGCAGCGAGCCGGTAAGCATCTGGTAGAACGTGATGCCGAGCGAGTAAAGGTCGCTGCGTGCGTCGATTGAGCGATTCATCCGGCCGCTCTGCTCCGGCGCCATGTAGGCGAGCGTGCCGGCAATGGTCTCGGGCGAGGTGGGCGATTGGCGCTCGCGCGGCAACAGTGTAGCGAGGCCAAACCCCGTCAGCCGTACTGATCCAGTTGATTCGTCGACAAGGATATGGGCCGGCTTGAGGTCTTTGTGGATAAGGCCGCGTAGATGGACCTCGCCGAGCGCTTCGGCAATGCTGAGCGCCAGCCGCACGAAGCGGCCCGTTTCGAACGGTGCACCCAGCAGCCGCTCGAGTGGTTCGCCGCCTGGGTCCTCGAATACCAGCACGGTCCGATCGCCTTGACGCACGAGCTCCAGCGGCCGCACCGCCCATGCACTGTCTAGCTGGTCCTTTAAGCCATATTCGTGCGTCAGGCGATCCATGCTGGCAGCCGTCGGAGGCTCGCCGGTGGACCACGCGGCCAGCATGGAAGTCTCCGTGCCGTCGACGTTTTTGTGCCATGTCCTGAAGAAGGCACGATCGCCGTCCTTTCCCAAGACCTCGAAGCTGCTATCCACGACTGCACCGACCCCATAAGTGAGGTTCGACTGCTGGTCTCCGCCGTCGAGCCGGTTGCCACGCCGAGCGGAGAAAGCGCGTTATCCGCGTCGGCAGGTCAGAACTGCTAACTTAGTCTGCCACAGTTGAAGGGGGTCGGTTAATGTTTTCAGGCAATTCCCAAGAACCTATATTGGTCCGGATGCGGACCGGTCTCCAATAGCGTCCAATAGCGGCTGGCACATTCTGTTCGGCTTGACACGAGGTAGCGTGCCTTGGGTGCCTGGCTTATCCGCCTCGTAGCTCCGCCAACCGCTGCTCCAGATATTCCCCTGCCGTATAGCGCTCTGACAGTTTCACGTCGCCACGGGGTTGGAAAAAGAACGGGAGCGAGATCCGGGAGGTCTCCCGGCCCCGCCCAACGGGATTGGCAACGCGGTGTGTAGTCGACGGGTAGTATCCCCGTGACGCCTCCTGAAGCATGTCACCAATATTGATAACCAACGTACCGAAGTCACACGGCACGTCGTGCCATCCACCTTGCTTGTCCTTGACCTGCAGACCCGGCTCATTCGCCGCCGGCAAAATGGTCAGCAGATTGATATCCTCGTGTGGCGCCGCGCGCAGCGCGCCAGCAACTTCGCCTCCCGTGAGCGGAGGATAGTGCAACACCCGCAGCAGTGTCGAATCGCTTTCGACGATCATCTCCGGTAGCGGCATCGAAAAGTGCTCCCGTACTTCCGGTGGCGTGTGCTCTTCAATCCAGCCAAGCAACTCAGCGGCCAGAGAACTCGCAAGCCCATAGTATTGCCGAGCCGCCTGCGATACCTCGTTAGGGTACCGCCCCCACGGATATATATGAAAGAACTCCTTCATATCCCGCTTATCGTTTCCCTTGGCTGTTTCGGAGACTTCCGTCGAGAAGAAGCCGTCCTGCGATTTCGAGTCGAAAGCGTAGGCCGTCTTCTCCGACGAATGAAAGAAGGATAACCACTCGCTGTAGATCTGCTCGACAAGGCGTTGGTCGATGGGATGATTCTTGAGAACGCCGAAGCCGGTCTCGTGCAAAGAGCGAGCGAAGAGCGACGCTGCGTCCTTGTGGCTGTAGTCGACAATTCTGACGTTCATGCGTGCTCACCCGAAGTTGGTACCGTCTACTGAAGTATGTCGCATCAGCACGGCCACGTGAATGGCCGAGGCATGACGCGGGGATAATTTATACGTATAAATTGCCGATTGCAAGTGGAGGAATTGCACACACGGATCGCTTCGTAAAAGCACCCTGCCACACCGTGTCGGCGCCACGTTGTCCACACAAGTTTGAGCGGCACGCCATAGATTCCTGATGCGTCTCATGCGCGGACGGGCGTGATTACAAAACGCCTAAACCGCACACTCGGTTTCTGGTGACCTTTCGATCATCACAGAGCCACCGGCAGAGGCCAACACAGAGCGGGCAGCACCCGAGATCACGCCGCGAAGCCAGCGAACTTCGTGCGAATAGTGACTTCGCTCATGCCATAACTGGTAGTACTGTATCTTCGGAAATTCCATGGGAGCACACACGATAGCCAATGGCAAAATTTCGGAATAGTACTCGGCAAATATTCGGTTTGTCGTGAGGACCAGATCGCTTTGAAGCAGAACATACGGGGCGACGTTGAGGGATGGCAACGTCACGGCAACACGTCTCTTAAGGCGCAGACGGGAAAGAATCAGATCGATCGTTCCGCGCTGGCTGGGTGAGTAGGCAATCGCGGCCGCATGCGTTGCGTCAAGATACTGCTCAATCGTCGCGGCACCTTCGCCCGCAAAAGCATGGTCCTTCGAAACGAGACACACAACCTGGTCCGCAAACAGCTCGTCGCAATGCAATTGCTTCGGCGGGTCAGGCCAGTCGCCCAGGACGACGTCCAACCTCCCGTCCTCGAGCGCGGCCTCGTAGTCGAAAGCGGGACCAAGTGCATGGAATTCGAGGCTCGCCTGTGGCGCGGCATCGCGAAAATGCTCAGTGAGAACCGGAACCAGAAACACGTTGAAGTAGTCCGGGCATCCAACCCGATAGCAACGCGTCGAGCGAAGCGGATCGAATGGTCTCTGCGGCGCCATGATCAACTCAATTTGCTGCAATGCCTGCGTGGCTGTCGCGAGTAACTGTCTGCCGTAAGGGGTCGGCTCCATGCACCCTTTCAAGCGCACTAGCAGCACGTCACCGCTAATTTCACGCAACTTCTTCAACGCCGCGCTAATTGCTGGCTGAGACTGCCCAAGCTTGCCCGCAGCGCGCGTCACGCTCCGCTCAGTCAGCACAGTGTAGAGAACCCGCAACAGATTGACGTCGATCGCTTCCCGTCTGCCGTTCATGCATTTTGTTCCATGTGGATTGCGTAGCGCGCCAGGTCCAACGCATGAGCATTCAGCGACCGCCGCCTTATCGGTTCGCGCCAGGCTGTGCTCGACGTGCGAACCGCTGCCGGGTTATATTTTCCCCCACTGATACCCCACCTCCAGATAGTATCCCCAGCCGGTGGAACGATTCTGAAAGTTACCGCTGCCGAAATTCAGCGTGGTGCCATTCCATTGCCCGCCATTATGGAAGTAGCGAGCAACGGCAACGAGACGCAAATGCTGGTGCGAGTAGACAAGTGCATTGGTTTCGTCAAACTCCGTGTCACTATAGGTATTGCCGCCACTTTCCTCGCGAAGCTTCGAGCCGAAATCATAATTGAAGAAGCCGGCATAGCTGATGTCCCCACCCAGGTAGTGGCCAAGCGGGTAAAAATAATTCATCTGAAACCGGTAGCCATCCCATGAATATTCGTTTGCCTCTCCATAGTTCTGCCATTCCCGATTAGCGTAGAGGTTCGCCGACAGCGACAGCGGAGCGTGCGTATCGATATCGGTCCCCAAACCCATGTAAAGCGTGTTTTCATCGCTTGACCGGCTACCACCCTGTTCATAGATCCAGTCGGACGCAAGATAGATGTGTTTGAAGGGACCTACCTGGAAATCTTGCCCGGCAAGCGTATCCAGCGCGACGCGGGGTTCCTGTTCGCTAAATATCGGCGCACCCTTATCCCAGACCCCCGTCGTGTCCTGGGTGCCGGCACCCAATACCTTGAGCGCGTCTACGTAGCCGTACAGATCAAATGGCCCTTTGAATCCATAGTATTCGTATTCCAGATAGGTGTTCCCGGTCCGGTACGGTCCGAAACGCGTCAAGCTGCTATTGATGATGCTAAGGGTCTGATGCAGCCACGGCTGATCGTCGACGATGGCGGGCACAGTGGTCGTCGAGAGCGGTGCACCGACGCCGACCGACGGCCCTCCCGGCGTACCGGTTGGCGTATTGCCTGCGGCCACCTGGTTGACGCCCACATTGCCCGGGGAATCCACGGTAGTGGCTGCTGTGCCCACGTCGTCTGCATATGCCGTCACCGACCAGGCAGCGGATAGCGAGACCGAGACGAGGCAACCCGATATCCAGACTGCTCCGCGATAGGCCAATGATCGACCCGGTAAGGCGGAATCGCAGGGACCGTTTTTCTTAAGCATCTTCAATCTCCAAGTTAAGGCGTCTAATAAAAATAGTTGTACTAATTTATAAAAATACAATCTTCATCTCGTACCGACGACCAGCTCATAAATTCCGCTTGCGAAGCATTTTTCCGGTGACCGCCGCTCCCCCCAAAAGCCGGCGTGGCGGCGGCCCGTCAGGTCACGACGTCGAAGTTCTGGCCGTCAATGTATTTCGATAAAGGGTGAGAAGTCGGCTGGAATCGACTCCGACACATACGCGCACCGATGGTCGATCACCCCATGCTCCTGCCTTCGAGCGGATCGTATGCCCTTTCGCAAATCCGTCTTCGACGACACGCACGGTTCCGGTCACGACGTCGAACAACGATGGGTCGAGCAGGTACGCCACTGCCGAAGAGTCATGCACGTAAATGCCGCTCTCTACACCCGTGTCGCGGTGAAACGCTTCGTAGCCCCGGGATATGGCCCAGATCAATTCGCCATCGGTACCAGCGGTCTGCGCGAGATCCTCAAGATACTGGTGCGACATGATTGTCTGCTGGGTGACGTCGAGCCCCACCACGGTCAGCGGCCACAGGGCACCGAACACTTCATCGGCCGCGAGCGGATCCCCAATAATGTTGGCCTCGGCAAGAGGCGTGACGTTACCGGCGTGACCGTGAGTTCCGAACGCGCCGCCCATCACCACCACTTCTTTCACGAGACCCGCAATTTCCGGCGCCTCACGAAGGGCCAGCGCGAGATTCGTCATCCGACCCACCGCGACGATCGAAATCTCGTGTGGCTGTGCCTTTACGCTTTCGATAATGAATCGGTGCGCCGGCACCCCTGCAACTTGACGACTGAGGACCTCCGGAATCTCGATATCACCGAGTGCGTTCTCGCCATGAACGAAAGTTGGCGGCGGACTCGCAACGCCTTTCAGCGGGTGGCGCGCGCCCTCGTATACCTGCGCGTCGATGCCCAGCCGTTGAGTCAGATAAAGTGCGTTGCGAGTCGTCGCTTCGATGGAGCCGTTTCCATGCGATGTCGTAATTCCAATGAGACGCACCGATGGCGACCGAACAAGGAAAAGCAAAGCCATTGCGTCGTCGACGCCAGGGTCCGTATCAAAAATTACATTCTTTCTTGTCACTCTTTTCTCCGGGTTCACATCTAGCTACTACTGTGCTGCCGTGCGCCGCTGACGCTGCCGTGCGTACAGCGCAAGCGCAACGACGGGCACGATATAGGGGACGGCTTGTATCAACTCGCTTGGTGCGCCATAGCTTTGTACAGTCACCGCCAGCGCTTCGGCGCCACCTAGCACCAGTGCAGCAACACCGGTTCCGTAAGCGGTCCCGCCGCCCATCACTTCGGCGGCGATCGCGATGAAGCCGCGTCCGCCCGACATGTTTGCGCCGAACCAGCTGACATAGCCCATCGACAGATACGCACCCGCCATCCCCGCGAACATGCCGGACAGCACCAGGGCAGCGAGACGGATTCTCGCGACCCGCACGCCTGCAATAGCTGTCGAAGCCGGATCCTGGCCAGCGGCCCTCAATCTCAGCCCGAAGGTCGTATTGGCCATCATCATGGAGACAGCAGGCACCGCGAAAAACGCCACATAGGTCATGACGTTGCGCCCGGACAATACTGGCCCGATCAATGGAATGTCCCTAACAAGCGGTATAGCGATCGTCGGTAACACCTTGCTACTTAACGACGACGAGATGCCTTTCTCACCGGTAAGCCAGTAGAGACACATGACGGTGCCCGCGGACGCCGCAAGGTTCAGCGCAACGCCTGACAGAATGAGGTCCGTGTTCAGGATGTGCACAGCGCCATGCAATACGGCTCCCAGGAGCGCGCCAACGGTCATCGCACCGAGCAGCCCCAGCAGGGCTGATCCCGTGTACGCGCTGACCACGACTCCCGCGAGCGCACTGGAGAGCATCATCCCCTCCAGTCCCAGATTGATCACACCCGCACGTTCAGACAGAAGCGCCCCCAGGCCCGCAAGCAGAATGGGTGTCGCCACCCGTAGCATCGCGTTCACGACGCCGACGATGCCGGGAATATGACTGGCGAAGCTCATGGTTCAACCTCCGTGTTTAGTTTTCGCGCGCCAGGCATCACACGAACGAGTAGCTGCTTGATCCGCGGATTCCCCACCGCGATCGACATAGTCGAGAACAGGATGATCAATGCCTTGATGACGCCGACCACTTCGGCGGGAACTGCAAAATTCTGCGCTAGCAGATCGCCGCCGACTTCAAGGTAAGCGAGAAAGACAGCCGCGACCGGAACGAAAGCAGGATTGTTATTCGCCAGGATGGCGACCACGAGGCCGTTCCAACCAAGGCCAGGCAGATCCGTCCACGAGAATCTCGAGTACATGCCCTCGATTTCGACGGCCCCTCCCGCCGCAGCGATAAAGCCACCAACACAGGGCGCGATAAGCCCGACCAGCACGGTACGCACACCTACATGTCGCGCGAAAAGCGGGTTGCTTCCTACGAGCCGGGACTCGTAGCCCCAGCGGGTCTTGTACAGATAGACTGCGCCGAGCGCGCAGCCAAGAAGGCCGATCACCAGTCCCAGGTGCACTCGGGTTCCGGCAAGAATCCGCGGCAGCTTCCCGTCAAGCGGAATCCTGTACGAGAGCATCGCCCCAGCATTAGGATCGCGCAGGTGATAGTTGACGATATAGAGGCCAATGAACAGCGCCGCATAGTTCAACATCAGGGAACACACGAGCTCCGAAGCACCTACACTGGCCTTGAGCCACGCGGGCACCACGCAAACGCTCGCGCCTATGACTCCCCCGGCCACGATCGCCACGACCGGCAGCAGCGGTCCCGCGAGGGGCAGCTTGAGCAGCACCGCTGTCGCGACAACGCCGCCCAGAAAAAATGCACCTTCTGCACCGAGATTGAATGCCCCGGCCTTAAACATGATCACGACAGCCAGGCCCGTGAATAGCAGCGGGGTCGTGGCTTCGAGCACGTTACCAAAATGGCGCATATCGTTGAACGGGCCGAGCACGAACGTGAAAAACGCGCCACGTGGATCATCGAGGGAGGCGACGACCGGCCACAACACAACCGCAATGACAAGCAGAATCAGGCACAGGCGCGCACCCCGCTTATAAAGTGCTTTACGCATGCGATGTCTCCAGGCCGAGCATGGCGCGACCTATCTCCTCGGTGGTAAGGTCTGGGCTGCTAATGAACTGGGCCACGATGCGTCCGTCATGCATCACGACAATCCGGTCGCTTAGGGTTAACAGCTCGTCGAGATCTGATGTGAAGAGAAGCACCGCGGTGCCGGATCTGGCCAAATCGACCATGCGACCATGAATGGTGCTTGCAGCGAGCACGTCGATCCCGCGCGTCGGCTCTTCTGCGATTAGCAGGCGCGGCTTGACACTGAATTCACGCGCAGCGATGAGCTTTTGCGCATTACCGCCTGACAGAGATCCGAGGGGCTGCCGTGGCGAGGTGCAACGTACATCGTAAGCTTCGATCATCTCGCGCGCGAGCACCTCGCACGCTTTGCTTTTCAGGTATTGTCCGATGCTTAGCCGTGGCGACCGACGAGCCAGAGCCATCGCATTCTCGGTCAGACTGAGTGCGGACGCGCCGCCAGTCTTGTATCGATCCGCGGGCAAATGCGAGACACCTAGCGCTCTTAATCGCGCTTTAGGCAAACCACCGATCTGTTCGCCACCAAGCAGCACTCGCCCTTTATCGGGCACGGCGTCGCCGGTTAGCACTTCGACCAGACCTTCCTGCCCAGCACCATCGACGCCGGCGACGCCGACGATTTCGCCTTGCGCGACAGCCAGCGTGATGTCAGTGATCCTCGACGCGGATCGACGGGCCGCTCTCGACACCGCTTCCACTTGCAAGGCAGCCGCGCCTATTGCGCGGTCGGCATGCCGGGAGACCGAAGGCACGAGCTTTCCCATAGCGAGGCGCGTCACCTCCGCGTCCGCCAATGAGCACAGCGGTGCGCTTCCGCTCACCTTGCCGGCACGCAGCACAGTAATGTGGTCCGCGATCGCCCTCACCTCTTTAAGCTTATGCGATATGAAGAGAATGGTGACTCCCGCAGCCTTGAGTTGTCTCAGGTGATCAAAGAGTTCGCCGGCTTCCGCGGGCGTCAGAACCGCAGTGGGCTCGTCGAGAATAAGCAAGCGGACGTTGCGTGCGAGCGCCTTCAGGATCTCGGCCTTCTGCTTCATCGCAATGGATAGCGACGCCGCAGTCGCGCGCGGGTCAATCTGTAAGCGATATCGAACCGAAAGATCTTCGGCGAAAGCATGGGCCGCCCGGCGATTGAAGAACACCCCACCCACCGTTGGTTCGAAACCCAACGAGATATTCTCCGCAACAGTCAGCGACGGAACGAGCGAGAAATGCTGATGAACCATACCGATCCCCGCCATGGCGGCGTCACGGGTCGAACGCAGTGATGCTTCCTTTCCACCGATCCGGAGTACCCCGGCCGAAGGTTGCTCGAGACCGAAAAGAATCTTCATTAGTGTCGACTTGCCCGCGCCGTTCTCGCCGCAAATCGCGTGGATTTCGCCTGCGCGAATCGAAAACGAGACGCCCGCAAGCGCCGCCGTCCCGTTCGGGTAGATTTTCTGGACGTCCAGAAACTGGACCAGAGCTTCGGTCGACATAAACGCTTAAGCCCGCACCGACGAGCGCAACGTATTCAAGGCCTGCGTACTCATTCCGAACGCGGTAGGCACCTTCAGTTTTCCGGACACAATGTCGGACTGGACCTGCGCGAGGCGTTGTAGCAACGCTGGCGACGCGACCTTGTTCAACGCGGGCCCTTCAACCAGCCCGACCGCATTTTCCGCCAGGCCTACCGCTTCAACCGCGCCCGTACGAAGCGTTTTTGTTCTGTATTGATCGAATGCACGGACTGTCGTCACGTCGACCCGCTTAAGCACGGACGTGATGATGCGCGAGGCGAG
>JBEKNG010000034.1:0-14975 GCA_049523075.1 Paraburkholderia sp. | reverse complement strand
CCGTAGCTATTGGTGAAGCCCCACGCGACCTCGCCGTTGCTGCCAGCGATGACGAGGGGGCCGCCGGGCAGGCTGACGCCGGTGATGCGCCGCGGCTGTCCGTCCGCTCCTGGCCATGCCAGCGAGAGCCGGTACCAGATGTTGGGCAGCGACAGGCCGAGGTGCATGTCGCTTGCGAGGAGTGCGCCACCTTGCGCGCTGTGCGCGGCATCGACTGCCCAGCCGTTGCTGCCGATCATCGAGTTGTCGGGCGTCAGGCTGCTGTCTGCCAGATCGGTTCCAGGCGCCGAGATACTCGCGGATTTTGAAGCGTGCAACCAGTCGGGACGCGTGGCGGGCAGTGTGGCGAGCTCCACAGCGGGAGCCGTCGCGAGATCGAACGGTGCGTCCCAATGACTCGCGTTCGGCAGCAGGAACGTGAACAGATCGGCGGGAACACGCTCGCGCAGCGCCGCGCGCGAGAGGATCCGGCTAACCTCGTGAGACTGAAGGTCGAGGTACATGGCGTAGATGACGAGCAGCGTGTCCTCGGGGCGCCACGCCGCCGGGTGCGTGCGCAACACCCAGTACTCGAATGGGCGCGACGCGAGCGAGGCGAGGCCGTCATTGACGCCGGCTGTATAGCGATCGATCAGGAACCGCTGGTCAGCGGGCAGGGCGTTGAAGACGATCCCGGCGCGTTCGCGGAACCGGTTCGGGCGGTTGCGGCGATCGAGATCGAGCGCGGACGGGCCGATCAGCGCGGACATTTCGCCTGCAGCGACGCGGCGCAACAGATCCATCTGGAAGAAGCGGTCCTGCGCATGCACGAAGCCGGTCGCATAGGCCACGTCCGCTCGCGTGCTGCCATGCAGCGTGGGTACGCCGAGCGCATCGCGCTCAACCGTGACAGGAGCGGAGAGTGTGGAGACGGCGTGCTTGCCATCGAGTTGCGGGAGGCTGGCGCGCAATGTGATCCAGCTCGCAAACACGATAGCGGCGAGGATAATGGCGAGTGCGCAGCACGAGCGGATCAACCAGGTCGCGCGCGGTCGTCGAGAGGCGGGCTTCTGACTAGTCATCGCTGATGGCGAGGGTCGTGATTGCAGCCGGGAGGGGCATGCCATGTCGGCGAGATGGCGTATGACCATAGCACGTGTGCGTTGGGGTGCGCGGGAGGCACGCGTGTAGCTGGGTAGACTTTTGCATAGGAAAGGAGACAGCATGACGAGTACGGTTGTTGCATCGCCCAGGCTGAAAGTCATCCAGCGCGGCACGCTTGCCATGCTGGTCGTCAGCATTGCGATCAGCACCATTGATCGCGCTGCGCTAGCCGTCGCCAATCCGTTGATCCGCCATGACCTCGGATTGTCGATTGCCGAGATGGGAATGCTACTCTCCGCCTTTCTATGGGCCTATGCGTTTTCCCAGTTGCCGATCGGCGCGCTGATCGACCGCTTCGGCCCGCGCTGGCTGCTCGGTTGCGGACTCGCCGTGTGGTCGAGTGCCCAGTTGCTATGCGGACTCGTGACCAACACCGCCCAATTTGCCGCGGCCCGCGCACTGCTCGGCATTGGCGAGGCGCCGCAGTTTCCTGCTGCGGCACGCGTCGTCAAGGACTGGTTCGCTGTGCGCGACCGCGGTTCGGCGACCGGCATCTTCATGTGCGCATCGTATCTCGGCACCGGCCTCGCCGCGCCGCTACTCACGGCCATGATGTTGAGCTTCGGATGGCGTTGGATGTTCATGACCATGGGCGTTCTCGGCCTTGTGATGTCGGCGGTCTGGTTTGCCGTTTATCGCAATCCGTCGCAGTTCGCGCTCACGGAGGATGAACACCGTTACCTTGGCGCCGGAGAAGCCACTTCAAGCGGAGAAAAGCGCGGCTTGAGTCTCGCGCAATGGCGCAGTCTGTTTCGATCGAGTACGACCTGGGGCCTGGTCATTGGGTATTTCGGCGTGATCTACGTGAACTGGCTTTTCAACACCTGGTTGCCGGGTTATCTGCATATGGCCCGGCATATGAGCTTGGCGCAGGTTGGATGGACGGCCGCCATTCCCTATACATTTGCGGTCTTAGGGGCGCTTGTGGCGGGTTATCTGACCGACTGGCTCGCGCGCAAAGGCATGAGTCTGACCCATAGCCGCAAGGTGCCCGCGTGCGTTTTTCTGGTCGCGCAGACGCTGTTCGTCGTGGTTGCCGCGCTCGTGCCCGATAACAACGTCGCCGTGGCGTGCCTGTCCGGCGCGCTATTTTGCGGCACGGCGGCCACCACGATTGCGTGGGCGATGATTAGCGTGTTCAGTCCGCAGCGTTGCACGGGCTCGCTCGGTGCGCTACAGAATTTCGGGGGCTATATGGGTGGTTCGCTCGCGCCGATCGTGACCGGACTGATCGTGCAGAAGACCGGCACCTTTGTGCCGGCGCTATACCTTGGCGCTGGCATGTCGTTGTTCGCAGCGCTTGCGTATCTGGTGTTGATTCGCGGCCCCGTCACTTTGCGCGTGAGCGAGGAGGCGGAGGGCGTTTCGGCACGCGTGGATTAAGGGGCGTGACGCTTGCGCGCTGGCCGCGCTGGGCTATGTTCGCGGGATAGATTGTCTGATCAGCGGTTGACTAGCGAACCCCGGAAATGAGTAAATCCCGATTGCGCCAGCAATAAAGTAAGCCGGATGGGTGGCGCCTTGATAAAACTTGCGGTCGCTCGCCGGGTTGCGCGACTGATATCCGGAACGCATATCGCCGGACACGAGCCCGGCACCACCACCACCACGCATATCGCCGGACATAAACCCGGCACCACCACCACGTAAATTGCCTATGCCGGACCTCCCGTCGCTTGTTGCGCTGTTGATCGCCGTTGCGCTCTGCTTGTCGCTGCTGATGTTTCAGCTCCTCACTGGCGTTCCGCCGATGTCGTCAAGCGCAGCGGAGGCGGCCGACGTCGTTGCGTTATTGAGGCAGGCCAGCTTGCCGAAACAGGCAATCGTGTACGAACTGGGCAGCGGTTGGGGCTCGCTCGTCATCGCTTTGGCAAGGGCGTTTCCCGAGGCGCAGATACGGGGCATCGAAATGTCGCCGCTGCCTTATTGGGTAGCGCGCTTTCGGACTCGCAAGCTACCCAATGTTGCTTTGCAGCGGGCGAATTTCTACGCGTGCGATTTGCAGGATGCGCACGCCGTCACCTGCTACCTGATGATCAAGCCAATGCCTAGATTGGCGGCTCTCCTCGATCGCATGCTGAAACCCGGGACGCCGGTGGTGTCGCTCACGTTCTGGTTTCGGGAGCGGGAAGCTGCCGCTAGCCAGCAAGGCCGTGGATTGGGCCCCGGACTGCGCGGCGCGGCGGCATTGTATTTCTGGCCCGCGCACAAGGACGAGGCGCGGTGACGAGTGCCGGGCGGAGCCGACGCGCGATCGTCGGCTGTCGAGCACGGCAATGACTCCAGGTGGGGTGGTTTATGAACAGGAGGCAGTCGTGAACGAAAAGCAAGATCCGGCGCCAGACAGCACAGCCGCGCGAGTCGCCTTGTGGCGCGCGCTGCATGTCGAGGCCGACCCACCGCCGCATGTGCTCGAAGACGAAATCGGCCTTAAGTTGCTGGCGCCGGGCGACGACTGGCGCCGCCGCGGCGATATGGATCCCCAGTTCACACGTCCCTTCCGCGCCTCAATCGTGGCGCGGGCCCGCTTCATCGAGGACCTGGTGGTGGAACAGGGCCGCCATGGGCTCGGCCAGTATGTCATCCTCGGCGCCGGCCTTGACAGCTTTGCACAGCGAAGGCCGGAGATCGCGTCACGCCTGAAGGTGTTCGAGGTCGACCAACCGGTTCCTCAGGCATGGAAGCGTCAGCGCCTGATCGAACTCGGCTTCGGCGTTCCGGACTGGCTGCGTTTCGTGCCAGTCGATTTCGAGGCGGGAGGCAGCTGGCGGGACGGGCTCGTGACGGCGGGCTTCGATGACAGCAAGCCGGCCATTGTGGTTTCCACAGGCGTCAGCATGTATCTCACCAAGGAGGCGAACGCCGCGACGTTGCGCCAGGTCGCGGCCCTCGTCGCCCCAGGATCGACGCTTGCCATGACGTTCCTGCTGCCGCTGGAGCTGGCGGATCCCGAGGTTCGTCCCGGACTTGAGATGGCGGAGAAAGGGGCGCGAGCAAGCGGGACGCCCTTCCTCAGCTTCTTCACGCCGCCGGAGATCCAGGCGCTGGCCCGCGAAGCCGGATTTAGGGCGGTGCGGCATGTCTCGGCGGCCGATCTCACCCAGCGCTATTTCTCGGGCAGGACAGACGGTCTACGGCCGCCGAGCAATGCGGAGGAACTGCTGGTAGCGAATACGTAGCTACCCTCACTATTCGACGCCGGGAAATTTCCCGGCGAGACCACCATGTAAGGGGTAGTCCGGGGTAGAGAAGAGACTTAAAGCGGGATAGATTGCTTACTAGAATATAAAAGCGTCGTACTGATCCACAGGAGATGCGCGGAGGGTGGCAAACGAACCCCGCGTTGGACTTGAGGGAACCTGACATGGTGCGCACCGATTTGACGGTACTCGCGGGCGTCGGGATTCTGGCGCTAGCGTGCCTGGTTGCCTGCGGCTTTTATGTGTACTGGTGCAGCGATAACTACCGCAACCGAAAGCACCGACGGCAGACGCCAACGCGCGATGGGCGGGCGATCCAGCGCCACAAGCACGCGCCTCCGGAAGCTGAGACAACGGTCGGCACGCAATTAAGCCAACGCTGTAAAACCTCGCTGTACCGGCTGATGTTCGGCCACGCCCATGACGAATGCATCGTTTTCCTGATGGCCGCTAGCCGCGCCGCCGCGCAAAAGGAAGCGACGGACGCGCTGGCTGCCATTCATTGCCTGGCCCCCGACGATGTTTGTGTCTACAACCTCGCCTCATTCCGCGAGCTGATCGATAACGGTGTCAGCGAGGATGAGGACCTGCGCCTGTTCGAAGTGGCTTGGGAAGGCCCGAACGTCAGTGCATGGGCCGAACACCCACTTTTCCTGACGGATGACTCCACCTTGCTTGGCAAGTGGGCCGAGCTCTACGCGGACCTCGCGCGGGAGTTGGCGACGAGCGCTATTAATCGGGCACGGGGTTAGCAATATGCCACGAGGGCGGAGTAAGGGACTCGCGCTCCTGCCTTTACGACTTAACGGCAGGAGCCCGAGACCCGCTTGCTCAGTCACGCATCAGAACTTGTACGTCGCGCCAACCTGGGCGAAGCGGCCGACATACGTGTACAGCGACGTGTCGTGGCCCTGTTGCCACAGGGGGCCGTCCGCCCAGACCGCGTCGAACGGCGGCACGCGATCGAAAATATTGTCGATGCCGCCGTAGATCGTCCAGTGCTTGAAGCCGGTGTAGGTCACCATCAGGTTGAACTGGCTATAAGAGCCCACACTGCCGTTTTGCGGCGTCGGCGTCGGGATGTAGGTGAAAGTCTGCGTGTACGGCCCCGTGTACTGCCACGAGAGCGCCGCATTCCACTGGTGATACGCCCAGCTCAAGGTAGTGTTGCCCTTCCAGCGCGGGAAGGCGCCGCCGAACGGCTCATTGAGCGCGAGGTTGTTGCCCGCCGCGTTCACCGTTTGACCACCCAACTCGAACTTGAACGAATCGACATAGGCCCAGTCGCCCGACAGCGTGAACGTGCCAACTGGCGTCGGCAACGACTGGCGGAAGGTGGTTTCAAACCCACTTGTGTCGAGCGCTCCGAGGTTCTGATACTCAAAGGTCTCGTATTCGGGCGTGGTTGAGCCCGGGTAATAGACCGTCGACGAAGGCTGGTCGATGCCGATCACGTTGCTGACGTGGATACGGTACCAATCGAGACCGACGTCAGTCGTGCGGGTCGGCGACAGTTCAAAGCCAATGTTGTAGTTCTTCGTGCGTTCAGGTTGCAGATCCGGATTGCCCGATGTAAGCGACGTTACGGCGCCCGACTGGTTGATCACGAGCGCCATGTTCTGCGAGGTGCTGTCCTCGACAAACGTCGGCGCACGGAAGCCGCGATCGTAGGACGCGTATGCGGTCAATGCCTTGACCGGCTGCCAGCGCAGTGCAAAGCGAGGCGAGAACGCGCCGCCGACATCGCTGTAGTGATCGTAGCGGCCCGACTGGCTAAACGTCAGCGTATTGACGATCGGAATGTCGAACTGGTAGTACACCGCAGCAACGTTGCGCTGGCCCTGCACCTCTTCCTCATCCGGGGTGAGGACCAGGCCTTCCGCAGAGGCGGAGCCTTGAGTCAGGGACTCGCTTTGATGGAAGAACTCGGCGCCCAAACCGAGGCCCACGTCGCCGGTGGGCAAATGGAACAGCGTCGGGGTTGAAACAGTCGCATCAAGCGTATCGAGCTTCGACACGCCTATATTGTTGGTGTCCATGTACAGGTCGTTAAGTCCGTTCGGCGTGGCAGACGGATTCGCGAAGTCGTAGGTGCCGTTCTGGTAGATGTTGTTCAGGACGTTGACATTCAACTGATTCGAGTACGTATTGGATACGTCGCTTTGCGAGTGGGTGTAGGTGGTCGCCCAGTCCCAATCTCCGTTTGGCAGCGTGAAAGAACCCTTGACGCCTGTCGCCGCGCGCCAGTAGTTGGCGTCCGTGGTTTCCGCCACGGCGTTGGG
Organism: Paraburkholderia sp.; assembly: GCA_049523075.1. Classification (GTDB taxonomy): domain Bacteria; phylum Pseudomonadota; class Gammaproteobacteria; order Burkholderiales; family Burkholderiaceae; genus Paraburkholderia. The sequence continues at coordinate 8,350 of JBEKNG010000034.1, read as the reverse complement.
GAACGAGTAGATGAGCGGAGTCGCAACGCCGAAGGGGTTGTCGTGACTGTCTGGACCTGGTTGAAGCCGACCTTGTCGGCACTGCGAATCAGCGAACCGGTCACCTCGAACCGTTTGATCTGGGCGATGCCGTTGTTCGTCGTTATTCCTGATGTCGAGGGTGTGGCTTCATTCTGCGTCGTTGTGGTCGCCGCTGGTGAAGTACTGGTCGCCGAACTTGCGGCGGCAGCCGGTGCTGCGGCGGTTGCTGCGCGTGTCGAATTATCTGGCGTGGCCGGTTGACTCTGCGCGAACGCAGAGGTGCCGTACGTTGAGCCGAGTGCTGCCGACAGCGCTATTTCAGCCCAAAGTATCTTTCTTATCGGCGATGCCAAAGTCTTTTGTTTCATGATTTCCCTTCACTCTTGTCAGTAAGCCAAACCCGTTGCGCGACTAACGTGTTACGCCCGGGCATTTTTTTTCGACGTCAGGCGGTGCCGCATTTTTTTAATTCATCCGCCCTGGTACTTCGACACAGTAGAACCACCACCACTAACATGCAGATCGATTACACTTAAATTAAATAGGATTACTAATGTATTTATAACTGCTTAAACAAAAGACAATTAAATACTGATGTCCTGCCCGTTCGTTGGGAGACCGGTTATCGACAATCAGGAAGAGCGTAGCCACGGCAAGCATGGCTACGGACGATGCTTATCAAGTACTTCGAGACGGGTGACGCGCGAAACACTTGCGGCGCGTCGGCAACGCGAGATCTAGTTAACGGGGACGCCGTCTTTCCATTGCGCCCAGTTCTTGACGATAGCGTTGACCAGCGGCACACCAGCGAGATAGAGGTTGTCTATTGCAGGAGCGAATCCGCCCTGTTGCTGGTAGTCCAGAAGGTTGTCGACGTTCGATACGCCCTGGGGCGGGCGATCGAAGTCCGACCCTGCGCGCAGGACGGCCACACGGTTCGTGTCGGCCAGACCTGCGGCGGTGGCTCGTTTGATGACCTCGAACGTTGCGTTGTCTTCCTGCTGAGTGGTGCAGTAAGTACCTTTGCCGTCGGTCAGCAGTTTGGTCCAGTCGCGCGCGCGTTGTCCCAAGGCATCGCCGGAGAACCATGTGTCGGCCGCGAGCGTATCGCACTGGATGACCGTAGGCGGTTGATTGGCCGGCGCATACGCGTATTTCGCCCGGTAGGCCTGGGCGGCTGCGCTATCGGTGAGCGTTACGTTGCGTGAGAGCATGTAGGCCTTTTGCAGCAGCGCCTCGTTTAGCTGAAAGACTTCGGTGTGGTAGTCCAGCGGGGGCTTTTCGGTTCCGCTGCGGGTGTTGATCCCGAGATAGCCGGATTTCCAGTTGCTGGGGATTTCGCGCGCATCGAGTTCCCACTGGATGCCAAAGTCCACGAGATACCGTGCCCAAGCTGCAGAACCGAGCGTGCCCTGCGCCGGATCGATGCCGGCGATGCCCGAGATCAGGAAGTAGGTCTTACGCAAATCGAACTTCCGCGAATAAACCAGTGCGGCCATCGAAGCGGCGGCATTCGTATGGCCCATGCCCGTCGTGATGACGCACACGTCGTCGCGATTGCAGTGAACCGCCGGGTAATCCGGAGACAAACCGGGTACGGTAATGGCCTGCGTTTTCCCGAGATGATCGAGCCACGTTTTCCCCTCGGGCGCGAACATCGAAATGATGAGGACTTTGACGGGCCGTGGTGCAGAAGAGGGCGGCGCGGCATAGGTGCCCGTTTGAATGACGCATGCGAGACCGGCGCAAACAAAAATCCGAAGCAATTTGTTTTTAGACATAAGGTGCTTTTTATTGAAGATCGCTTGGCTTTGATAGCCCAGCTTTGTGCTTGAATGCCCAATAATCGTGCGCAAATGCCGTGGTACTGGCGGCTTATGCGTCGCTAATTGAGCAGACGGTTCCCCTTTTGAGGTGTGGGAGAGCTATAAGCACGGCACGTGCCAAAGGGTTCGAACACTGGAGGGTTTGTGATGCGCGGTATAAGAGAACTGATATAAGCGGCGGACTGCGAAGCGAAATCTGGCGCCGCCCGTTGGTCAGGCGAGTGAAGGGCGGGGTTCTCGGCCTTGCGAAGCGGCTCGTGGTTAGTGTTAGAACTAATACTTTTAACGACCTAATCACGCCGGAAAAATATATTGGACGTCTCACCGGCGATCCCGCACCATTTGTACATTCCCAGTACACCGTGCATGCCATCACGGGCCGTCGCCTGCGGCCTACCCGCGCGCCTTCACCGTCCGCAACGCTGCATTGGCTGCCTTGGGCACAACTCTAATTTTGACGACCCCAATACCAGAGGATTCAGATGCCTGACTATCGATCGCGAACTTCAACCCATGGCCGCAACATGGCCGGCGCCCGCGCCTTGTGGCGCGCCACCGGAATGAAGGACGGTGATTTCGGCAAACCGATTATTGCGGTGGTGAACTCGTTCACCCAGTTCGTGCCGGGCCACGTGCATCTGCGCGACCTGGGCGCGCTGGTCGCGAAGGAAATCGAAGCGGCCGGCGGTGTGGCCAAGGAATTCAACACCATCGCGGTGGACGACGGCATCGCCATGGGCCACGGCGGCATGCTGTATTCGCTGCCCTCGCGCGAACTGATCGCCGACTCGGTCGAGTACATGGTCAACGCACACTGTGCCGACGCCATGGTCTGCATCTCCAATTGCGACAAGATCACCCCGGGTATGCTGATGGCCGCCATGCGCCTGAACATCCCCGTGGTCTTCGTCTCCGGCGGTCCGATGGAAGCGGGCAAGATCAAGTCGCCGACTGACGGCCAGGTGATCGCCAAGATCGACCTGATCGACGCGATGATCAAGGCGGGTGACTCCAGGGTCAGTGACGCGGAAGTGGCGGAAATCGAGCGGAACGCCTGCCCGACGTGCGGTTCCTGCTCGGGCATGTTCACCGCGAACTCGATGAATTGCCTGACCGAGGCAATCGGCCTGGCGTTGCCCGGCAACGGCACGATCGTCGCCACCCATGCATGGCGCAAAGGCCTGTTCGAGCAGGCTGGCCGTCTGGTGGTGGACCTGTGCCGCCGCTACTATCAGGAAGAAGACACCTCGGTTCTGCCGCGCAATATCGCCAACAAGCAGGCCTTCGAGAACGCCATGGCGCTCGACGTGGCCATGGGCGGTTCGACCAATACGGTGCTGCACTTGCTGGCAGCCGCGCAGGAAGGCGGCGTCGACTTCACGATGTCCGACATCGATCGCATCTCACGCAAAGTGCCGTGCCTGTGCAAAGTAGCGCCCGCAACCGATAAATTCCATATTGAAGACGTGCATCGTGCCGGCGGCATTCCTGGCATCCTCGGCGAACTGGCACGCGCGGATCTGCTCGACCTGTCGTGCGGCAATGTGCATAGCGGCACGCTGGGCAATGCCATCGCCAGGTGGGACGTCGCCGGTGGTGGGGGCGAAGACGCGCAGAAGCTCTTCCGTGCGGCTCCGGGCGGCATTCCGACTACCGTCGCATTCAGCCAGGAAGCCACCTTCGCGTCGCTGGATACCGATCGCAAGAGCGGCTGTATCCGCAGCAAGCAGAACGCGTACTCGAAAGACGGCGGCCTCGCCGTGCTTTACGGCAACCTCGCGGAGAAGGGCTGCATCGTCAAGACTGCGGGTGTCGACGAATCGCAGTGGGTGTTCTCTGGCCGCGCGCGCGTCTTCGAGAGCCAGGACGACGCCGTCGAAGCGATTCTGGGCGATAAGGTGGTGGCGGGCGACGTGGTCGTGATTCGTTACGAAGGCCCCAAGGGCGGCCCCGGCATGCAGGAAATGCTTTATCCCACGTCGTATCTGAAATCCAAGGGCTTGGGCAAGAACTGCGCGCTGTTTACCGATGGCCGCTTCTCCGGCGGTTCGTCGGGGCTGGTGATCGGGCATGCGTCGCCGGAAGCGGCAGAAGGCGGCACGATCGGTCTCGTGGAAGAGGGCGATGTGATTGAGATCGACATCCCTAACCGCAAGATGCACCTGGCGGTGCCGGATGCGGAACTGGCCCGCCGTCGCGAAGTCATGGAGGCTCGCGGCGACAAGGCCTGGCTGCCGGTGAGTCGTGAACGCGTGGTGTCGCAAGCGTTGCGGGCCTACGCCGCGCTGGCGACCTCTGCCGACCGTGGCGCGGTGCGGGATATCTCGCAACTTAAGCGCAAGTGAGGCGGGACGGCTCTGTCGCAGCAAGGCGATCGGAGCCTGAGAGACGATAGGCCCAGTGCGGCCTATCGTTCGCCGCGCCCTCGCAATGAGGGCCGACCGTTCGGACTTTCCTCAGCCATATCGGTAGCAAGGCACCGTCATAGCATCTCCGGTCGAAACCGAAACCGTTTATTACACCGGCGATGTCGTTGGGTGTCTGGCTCAATTCTTCGGAACCTTATCTACGCCGACTGCGGGATTGCTCGCTTCGATGAGATCTGGAGATTTGACTGCCCGAAGCGTTTCGAGTTGAGCGGTCGTGTCGATTCGCGAGGTTCTCACGAAAGGCTCGAGTGAGACTGGGCCACCGCTCTTTAGTGCCTTGACGATGCCTTCGAGCACACGCACATCCGCGTATCCCTCTTCGACATCGGGTTCTGGATGCGTATCGTTCAGGATGCAGTCAGAGAAATATTTCATCTCGCCGCCAAAGTGGTCAGTATTCCTGAAAGAATGATGGCTTTCCTCCTGACCGATGGTCACCGTTTGCTGAAGTGATTTTCCGTAGGTGTAGCAAGGCTGCATGGAAATGCTACCTTTGGTGCCGATAGCGAAGTACGACTCCAGGGCATTGGCCGCGTAAGAGACGACGAACTGCGCCAGCCGGTAAATGGCATCCACCTTGCCCGACACGAGCATCTGGGGAAATTGTTCGTACGTGTAGACGTCTTCCACGCCGTATTTCTCGCCAACCAGCCGAGCCTTTTCCAGGTCGCCTGTCACGAGTGCAGTGATCTCCGAATTGCCGGTATGGTCGACGCCGGGCATCATCGCTTCTTGTGCGATGTCGCCAATGCCGACAATGGCGTAGCGGACTTTCTTTTTGGTCGTCAGGCCTATCGTTGAAAGAATGCTTATATTCGCACCTCTATGCGCAAGGTTGGGTCGGTCCGCGCGAAGCGCACAATGCGGTGCGTCGACGGGCGGCACTGGGTGCGACCGCAAACTGCGTTCCAGATATCAAGGCGCCGATTTGACGGGCGCCGCAGCGGCCCATTTACTGCCCGTTCGCTTTCTTTTCGGCGTTCTGAATATTGTCCGGATAGTTGCTTTGGTGGGCCGAAGGGCTATAGCCATTCTTTTCCAGCTTGTCCAACTCGGCATTCTTCTGCGCACGATTTGCTTTACGCGCCGCTTTCTTTGCTGCCCGCTGTTGGGCCGGCGTTGTCGTGGATGCTTCCGGTTGTGTGCTCATCGGCGCGGCTTGGGTCGCATTACCCGCGGGCGGGGGTGCGGTCGACTGGCCGAAAGCCGGCGTAGCGGAGCTCAGGCCAGTGACAGCAGCGAGGATGAGTAAAGCGCGGACACGTCGATTGGATGGGGACATTTTCCCCCCCCTCTTTGATGTGGTTCCGCGCTGTTCCGCAAGGTGCATACCCGTACCTGGTGCTACATCGGAACGGACGCTTTGGATATCACCGTTGCGTGAGGTGCTCCTTGGTCTTACTTCGCGAACAGCATATCCAGGCTCGCGAACGACTTGAATTCGAGCGCGTTGCCGCTCGGATCCAGAAAGAACATGGTGGCCTGTTCGCCCGGCTCACCCTTAAAGCGGATGTACGGCTCGATCACAAATTTCGTGCCGACCGCCTTCAGCTTTTCCGCAAGCTCGGTCCATTGCGGCATCGTCAGGAGCGCGCCGAAGTGGCGCACAGGGACGCCGTGTCCGTCGACGGCATTGGTCGAGCTCACACCCGTCTCGCCTGGCGCGAGATGCGCGACGATCTGATGGCCATAAAGGTTGAAGTCGACCCAGTCGGGCGCGCTACGACCTTCGGGACACCCCAGCAGTTCGCCGTAGAACGCGCGCGCTGCCTCGATGCTGTGGACGGGGAATGCGATATGGAACGGGAGAAGAGGGGTATCCATGACGACGGGGGCTTCCAGAAGTTGAAGGAATTTGCGCTTCATCAAGCGTCTAGACAGCATGTTAGACATAACATTCGTGAATGAATAACGATATATTTTCGATCTGAGAGCAAAATTTATCGATGAATGAAGTTGAGTTCCAGGCATTCAGGACGTTCTCGCCGTCGTGCGTCAGGCCGCCTCTGCGCCAGCCGGCGCGGAGATGCACCGGAGTCCACGGCGCGCTGCCTATTTGCTGCGGTCAGAAGATCGAATCGGAAAAATGAACATGGCGGCGGCGAGGCCGAGTGATCCGCCGAGGAGCGTCTCCCACGCGCGGGCGGCGAGCACGGGGATTGAGTGCACACCGCTTGCCGCAAGCGTGACGATCAATGTAAAAGCGAACGCCCCACAGGCAATGTCGTAGCGTTCCGGCAAGGCCATCGCATAGATGATCATCGCGAGTGCGGCTGCGGCCCAGATCAGCAGCGGCGCGTGCTCCGCAACCGGCAGGCAGACAAGGCCTATTGGCACGCCGATCAGCGTACCGATAATCCGGCGACGCACGCGCTGTATCGTCCCGGTCGCCGAACCCGCGACAACGTAAGTGCACGCGGTGATTGCCCAAGCCGACTCGTCGAGGCCAATCAGGCCGTTCAGGAAGACGATCACCAGCGCGCCGATGGCCGCCTGCAATCCCATGAAGAACTCCGGCGAACACCGTCCGGGAGAGGGTTCCGGCCCGGCGGCGAGCGCGGCAGCTATGACCGGTCGTTCCGCGGGGCCGCTTAGCATGCGTGGCACGACCGACGCGAGCGTGGCGATCAGCGCGGCAATCCCAATCGCCCGCAGGTCGACCGTCGTCAGATGGGCGCCGTATGCGAGCAGTTCGCCAATATAGATTTGCGATCCCGTTCCGGCGCCCAGGATGCCGAATCGTTTGAGATATCCGACCAGGAATGCACCAGTCACGAGAACCAGTTCTGGTCCCGCCCGGCCTGCATGTTGCAGCGGCCCCGATAAAACCACGAATAGAACCGCGCCTAACGCAGCGGAAAAGCACAGCAGCGTCAGATCGCGGCTTGATTCGGCGCGTGTGGACTTGCCCTCGGACACGCTCGCCCAGAGGGCGAAGCTTCCGGCAAGGAAGCCCAGCGAGATGCTGCTGGGCACACTATGGGCAATGTCCTGTAACGTCCCGAGTGCAGCCGCGATGCCGTACGCCGTCACGAGTCGCAACCCCTTGATTCGACGGTGCGTACCGGGATCGACCCGGTCAAGCCAGCGGTCAACAGCCGCTACTGGCCGCAGCATCCTCCAGCGGGATCTTCCGAGATGATGAGGGACGCGTTGCGGGCTGTCATTCATGGAGTTGTCCGTGATCGCTGGTGGGGAGCACGCGAACGGCCATGCGAATTGTCCAGGCCATTTCTGGCGCGGTGCTGATGCGTCGAGTTGCAATGCCGTGTCACCTACGATACCAAGATCGTGCGTCAATGGCTCACTGGGTCCACGAAAAAAGATGGCCTTTACGCAAGGCCTCAATCGCGAACGAACATTGGGAATTGCTCCGTGATACGCTAATTCCCCACCTCCCATTTCTCGCTCTCTCATGAATTCCACCCATTCCGCTTCCTCATCGAAAGCAGGTTCGTCCACCCACGCCGCATTTGGCAGCTGGAAATCGCCGATTACCGCCCAACTGGTGGTGGGTGAATCGCTCCGGCTCGGACAGCCTCGCATCGGCAGCGAGGGTATTTACTGGACCGAGGGACGTCCGCAGGAAAAGGGCCGACATGCCGTAGTCCGGTTTCGCGCCGACGGTGAAGTCGAGGAACTGACTGCCGCACCGTTCGACGCCGCGTCGCGTGCGCACGAGTACGGCGGGGGCGCACTGGCGGTGACCGCGGTTGGCGTGTTCTTCATCAACTTCAAGGATCAGCAGGTCTATACGTTCGATTCCTCCGGCCAGCCGAAAGCGGTGACGCAAACCGCGGCCCTTCGCTATGCGGACCTGATAGCCGATCCGGTCCACGGGCGTCTGATCGGTGTTTGTGAAGACCATCGTGAAGGCGGCCATGAGCCGGTGAACACGCTGGCGAGTATCAATCTGGCAAACGGGGCGACAGAAGTGATCGCGGGCGGTCACGATTTCTTTGCGTCGCCTTGCATGAGTCCCGATGGAACGCGGCTCGCATGGCTGACCTGGGACCACCCGAACATGCCATGGGATGGCACGGAACTGTGGCTGGCGGAGATTGCGGCTGACGG
>JBEKNG010000033.1:0-15012 GCA_049523075.1 Paraburkholderia sp. | reverse complement strand
AACGATCGCAGGCGGGTCATCCCGGCCGGCGGCTTTACCAACGGCGGTGAGCGTACCAGTCATGACGGGACCACCAGCGACGCCCGTCCCAGTAATTACCGCCGTGCCAGCCGATCACAAAGCTTGGCGCGACCACCGGCACCGCCACCGGCTGATAGGCGACTACACCCGGCGGCGGAGGCGGCGGCGCGTAGACCGGCGCAGGCGCGACGTAGACAGGGGCAGGGGCGACATACACGGGCGCAGGCAGGGCGAGGTTCAGTCCGACCGAAACACCCGCGTTGGCCATTTGCGATGCCCCGAGGATGAGTGCCCCGAGTCCGAGGCTGACTAACAGTTTGCTTTTCATGTTGACCTCTAAATCAGGGAGAAGACGGCTTTACTGTAGTCCGCCGGCGCGCGTTTTGAGTTACGCGAGTGCAACAAAGTTGACCGTTGAAATTTTTGTTTCCGGCGGCCGGCAGGCGCTCTGGCATGTGCTGCCTGGCGCTGCCGCACGCAGCCGCCCAGCCGCGGCAACGCTTGGTAATAAGCGTAAGTGCTTCGCAACAGGAGGAAGATCGCTTGGGCATCCCAGCGACATCGATACCGTTATGGGCCGGGAAACCCCTGTCTCAGGACAGGCGTAACTGAATGCCGCTCGAAAGGAAGGTGACGACCGCGAGCGCAAGGCTGCTGATCACGGCATAGCAAGCGCCCAGCAGGATCCCGCGCGCCACTTGCGGCCACCAGCGTCCGCCATACACTCGCTTGAGCGCTACGATCAGGTAGGCGAGGATCAAGAACGCCGACCACGCCGCATAGGCGCTGACGCCAGGTATCAGGCACATCAGAAACACCGCGAAAATGAACGCATGCAGATGCACGGTGAAGAGCAGATGCATGCCGTAGTGCTGGCGTCTGCGCCAATAGACCAGCGCGCACATCGACGCAAACACCGGCATCAGCACGAACACCGCATACGGCAGCCGATGCAGCAGATGTTCGGTGAATTCGGCAACCTTGTCGGGCTGGTCCAGCGCGCTCGCCACGCGGGCGGTGAAGTCCAGCACCTGCTTGCCGGTCGGGTCGGACTCGGAAGCGGCGAGGGCGCTGATCGCCTGGGTGGGATGCGCTGCCGGCTGATTGTCGATGTACACAAGATGAGGGTGTGTCACAGCGCCGGACCAGCTCAGCAGCAGGAAAAACAGAAAGCTGAACGTGACGTAAAGCGGCAGGGGCATCACATAACGCCGCCGCCGGCCTTCGAGATACTCGAGCGTGAGCTGCCCCGGTTTAAGCAGCAACAGTTTGACGGTGGGCAGCAGCTTGCCTTCCGCGGCAATGTAGTGATGCAGGTACTGGTGCGCGAATTCGCGCAAGGTGGGCATTTCGTGGACCGTCTCCTGGCCGCACTGTGCACAAAACGGCCCATGGACGGGGGCATCGCAGTTGGGGCATGTGACAGGCAGTTCGTGTGCTGCGTCGTGGGTGTGCGACATGCGGGTGCCTCGACCAGGAGTCGTGAAAGGCCGCATTCTGACCGCGGGGTCGGGAGGCGTCAACAAGGACAGAAATCTGCGTACGGACAGCAATCTGCGGCAGACGCGGCGCCGCTAGTTGCGCGCGAGCGCCTTGAACAGCATGCGCACGTCGAACGGCTTTTCACAGCGCGGATAGTGCAGGTAGCCGGGATCGAGCGCGTCGGCGCCATAGCCGGTGGTGAAGACGAAGCGGACATCGCGCCCGGCGAGCCAGTCTGCGATCGGATACGACTTCTCGCCGTGCAGGTCGACGTCGAGCACGGCGCTGTCGAAAGCATGCATATTAGTCTCGACAAGCTTGAGCGCTTCGTCTGCCCAGCCGAACGGTCCGACGATCGTGGCGCCCGCTTCCTCGAGCATCCCGCACAAACCCTGCGCCACCAGGAAATCGTCCTCCACCACGAGAATGCGGCGCCCCTGCAGCTCACCGCTTTGTCCCATGGTTGTCTCCCGAGCTTCAATTGAGGTTGGTGCGCCGCTCCGGTCTGAACGGCATGGCAATCCGGCACGAGACGCCATCTTCGCAAAAGCGAGTTCGGCCTTCGCGCGCAGCGAAAAAGGCAGGGCTTGTTCGATCAACTGCCGCCCAAAGCCGCGCCGCGTCGATTCCGGTGGCTCGGACAGACCGCTTTCCCGCCACTCGAGGATTAGCAAGGAATGATCCTGATGCCCGTCTTCGAGACGCCAGCTGACTTCCAGACAGCCCTCGTCGCTCTTGAGCGCGCCGTATTTTACGGCGTTGGTGGCGAGTTCGTGGACCGCCAGCGCGATATTCTGCACATACTCGAGGCCGAGCGGTACCGTCGGGCCTGAGATGGCGACCTTTTCGGCGACGCCGCCAGCAATCGTCTCGATCTCCATGCGGACGATCTCGCCGAGTTCGACCTGCTCGTCGGAGGCTTTGCCGAGCAGTCCCTGCAGGCGTCCAAGCGCACTTAGCCGGGTGGTAAATGCTTCCAGCGGTGCACCTTTGGCGAGGGTCCGCAAGGCGATGGATTCGACTATCGCCAGCAGGTTGCGGGTGCGGTGCTGCAGTTCAGCCACCAGGACCTTCTGGCGCTGCTCGGCGCGGGTGAGGTTCGTGACGTTCAGGAAGGTGACGACCACGCCGTCCGCCCTGTCATTGCCGTTGCGATAAGGGGCGAGCCGCACGAGGTAATGCATCTGGCGGTCCTCGCTGTCGACCTGGCTTTCGATGATCTCGCCGTCAGCGACGACGCTGGCGATGGCTTCGTCGAACCCGGTGAGTCGCAGGCGGCTCGCCAGATCGGTGATCGGCCGGCCGCGGTCTGCCGCGCGGATGTTGAACACCTCGGACATGGCCGGCGTGAAGCTGCGAATTACCAGCTTGCGGTCCAGAAACACCGTGGCCACCGCAGTGCTGTCGAACAGGTTCTGCAGGTCGCTTCTGGCGCGGTCGAGCGCTTCGATCTTGCCGTTCAGCTCGGTATTGACGGTGTGCAACTCCTCGTTGAGCGACACCAGTTCCTCTTTGGACGCCTCCATTTCCTCATTGGTCGACTGCAGTTCCTCGTTGACCGAGACGAGTTCCTCGTTCGAGGACTTGAGTTCCTCGAGCGCGGTTTCGTATTCCTCGATTACCGATTGCAGGCGCTCGCGCGTCTCGCGCAACTCCTGCTCCATCTGCAGCGCTGTGCCCGTCGTGGTGGCGTGAGCACGGCTCAGCGCCTCCTCGCGGCTGAGCACCGGGCCCTGATCGACGAACAGGACCAGATACAGCGGGTCGACTCCGGAGCCGCTGCCGAGCGGCTCGACCGTCAGGCTGACTACCTGGACGCGACCGTCTTCTTCCTCGATCGCGATGCCGTCGCGCGTCACTGCGCGGCCCGACTCCACCGCTTCACGGAACACCGTCCGCAGTTCAAGCCGGATGCCTTTGCGGGCCATTGTGAAGATCTGGCGCGTCGGTACGCCGGCTGCCGCTTCCAGGTACTTGCCGGTGCGCGCGGAATAATAGACGACGTCGCCGTCCCGGTTCACCAGGACATGGGGCGGGGAGAAACGCTCGAGCACCTGGGTGTCGATCATCTGGCGCAGCGCAGCGCCGCGCCGCCGGGCTGGGTGCGCCGTGGCGTGAGCTCGTGGTTTTGCCCGGGCCGCAGGGCCGACACCGTGAGCGGCAGACGCACGCGCGGCATGACATCTGAACGGCGCTGGAAAATGCGATGTTTTTTCTCGAGCGGTACGAACAGATCGTCGAACTGGCTCACGCTCTCCGAGGTGCCAAGGAACAGATAGCCATCGGGACGCAGCGCATAGTGGAAGGTCGGAATCACCTGGCCTTGCAGATCGAGGCCGAAATAGATCAGCAGGTTGCGGCAGGAGACCAGGTCGATGCGGGAAAAGGGTGGGTCGCGAATCACGTTGTGTGGCGAGAAGATGCACAGGTCGCGCACTTCCTTGGCCACCGCGAAGCTGCCGCCATCGGGGATGAAAAAGCGTTCGCGCCGTTCGGGCGAGACGCTGTCGAGCAACGCGCCAGGATACTTGGCGAGGCGTGCGACGGCGAGGGCGTGGTCGTCGATATCGGTGGCGAAGATCTGGACGCGCGGCACGACATCGAGCCGGTCCATGTGCTCGCGCAACAGGATGGCGAGCGAGTAGACCTCTTCGCCGGTGGCGCAGCCGGGGATCCAGACCCGCACGATATCGTCGGCGCTGCGCTTCTCAAAGAGCTTGGGCACGACCACCTCGGCGAGCTTCTCGAACGCCTCGGCATCGCGAAAGAAGTTGGTGACATTGATCAGCAGATCGCGAAACAGCGCGCCCACTTCGTGCTGATGACCACGCAGGTGTTCGACATACGCTTCCAGATCGTCGATCTGCACCACTTGCATGCGCCGCTGCACGCGCCGCATAAAGGTCTTGGACTTGTAGCCGCTGAAGTCGTGGCCGATCTGGCCGCGCAGAATGCCATAGATCTCCGCCTTGGCATGCTCGAGCTTTTGCAGCTCTTCCTGTGCGCTGGCACTGAAGGCCGCGTCGTCCAGCACGTAAGCGCTGTGGGCGAACTCGGCGAGTTTCGCGCCCATTGCCTCGACCGGAAGCGCATAGTCGACAAGCCCCGTGGCGATGGCGCTGTCCGGCATGCTGGAATGTTGCGGCCCGAAGCCGTCGGCAGTTTGCGCCATCGGTAGAGCGGAGCCTGCCCCAGCCCAGTCAGGCCGTTGCGACTGCAACCGGTTTGCCGATCGCGAGGTAATGAAGCAGCGCGATGAGAGGAAACGCGCTCGCGACGAGCGCGATCAAGGTCCAGCCACCGTGCTCATACAGGCTGCTCGCCAGCGCCGAGCCGATCGCGCCGCCGACGAAGATACTGGTCATATACAGCGCATTCAGGCGGTTGCGGCTCGCAGCATGCAACGCGTAAATCTCACGCTGGCCGAGCACCATGTTCATCTGTACGGCGAAGTCGAGCACGATGGCAGTAACGACGAGCCCGCCCACGCCCCACGCCGGATGAATCAGCGCAGGCGTATAGGCGAGCGCGCCGACCACCAGCGCAATCAGCGTGGCGCGAACCGAGTGGCCGGCATCGGCAAGCCGTCCCGCCACCGGCGCCGAGGTGGCGCCCACCGCGCCGACGAGGGCGAACAGCGCGATGGCGTTCTGCGAGAGCCCGTAGTGACGCGTCAGCTCGATCGGCACGGCGGTCCAGAAGAGACTGAAGGTGGCGAACATCAGCCCCTGGTACAGCGCACGATGACGCAGCACCGGCAAGGTGACGACCAGCTCGCCGAGCGAATGAATCAGCTGGAAATAGGTGGCCCGGTGCGAGGGTTGACGGCGCGGAATGGTCAGCGCGAGCACGGTCGTGACGATCGCCATCAGGACCGCAGCGGAACCGAACACCGCGCGCCAGCCGAAATGCCCGGCCACCACGCTCGAAATCGGCCGCGACAAAAGGATGCCGAGCAGCAGGCCGCTCATGATGTTGCCGACCACACGTCCGCGCGATTCGTCTGGCGCGAGATGCGCGGCGAGCGGTATCAGGATCTGCACGGCAACCGAGCTGAAGCCCACTAGCAGCGAAACCGCCAGAAACGCGCCCGGCTGGCGCGTCACGGCCGCCAGCGCGAGACTGACGATTGAGACGAGCGCCGTGGTGATCATCAGCTTGCGGTTTTCCAGCAGGTCGCCAAGCGGGACCAGAAAGAACAGTCCGAAGGCGTAGCCGATCTGCGTCAACGAGACGATCAGGCTCGCGGTGCCGCCCGTCATGTGAATGTCCGGCGCGATCAGCTCGGTGATCGGCTGGGCGTAGTAGAGGTTGGCGACAATCGCGCCGCAGCAGAAAGCGAATAACGCGGTCAGGCCGCGGGTGAGTTGGACGGTGCCGCCGTTCGAGGTGGCGGCAGGTGCGTTGGACGTCATTAGTGAATCCCTGGAATGAATCCGCATAGGATAACCGGCGGCTGCAACTGTCGCCCGATCTGGTGAATTTCCTCGCCCATGAACCGAAGCCTGCGGCTTGCCTCCTCAGTACAGACAGGCGGCTCGCTTCAGTGCATGGCAGCCCGCATCAACAAGCGAAACGGCAGCGCGAGCAGCATCGCGCCTGCCACACCCAGGCACCACAGGGCGACGAACCAGAACACGCGCCTGAGCCCCTGGTGAGCGGGCTGATTGTCCGCTTCCGGTTGGGCAGACGGCCCGGGTGAATTGCGCGGCGTCGAGCGCCAGGACGGTCGCATTGCAGCGCCCCTCGTCGAGCTTAGTGGTACTTCGCACCAGGTGCGGATTTGCCGCGGAATACGTGGTATCCGAGCGTCGTGTAGATGATGATCACCGGCAGGATGATGACCGCGCCCACCAGCGTGAAGAGCTGGCTCGCGCGCGGCGCAGCCGCGTCCTGAAGCGTGAGGACGTTGGGTATCGCATACGGCCAGATACTGACGAGCAGGCCAATATAGCCGAGCAGAATCAGCAGCAGCGCCAGCAAAAACGGCGTGTTGTCGTGGTGGCGTCGCAACGCGCGGAACATGAACAACGTGGCAATCACGACAAGAAAGGGCACCGGCAGCAAGCGGTAAAGCAGACCCGAATCGAACCAGCGCTGGGCGATTTTCGCATCGGTCAGCGGGGTCCAGATCGAGACGACGACCATAAATGCGAGCAACACGAGCGTGAGCGGACGCACCACCTCGTGCAGCCGGTGCTGCAGGTCGCCCTCCGTTTTCATGATCAGCCAGCAGGCGCCCAGCAGCGCGTAGGTGGCCATCAGGCCGAGGCCGGTCAGCAGGCTGAACGGCGTGAGCCAGAAAAAGGACGGCCCGGCGAACACGCCGTCGGTCACGGGAATGCCCTGCAGATAGGCGCCCAGAATGACACCCTGAAAGAACGACGCGCCGCCCGACCCGGCGATGAAGGCGAGATTCCAGAGGTTCTTCGTGCGGGTTGCCTTCTCGCGAATCTCGAACGAGACGCCACGAAAAATCAGGCATACAAGCATGGTGACGATTGGCAGATACAGCGCCGACAGCACGATCGAATACACCTCGGGAAACGCCGCGAACAGCGCGGCGCCGCCGAGCACCAGCCAGGTTTCGTTGCCGTCCCAGACTGGTGCAATCGTGCTGATCATCAGGTCGCGCTCGCCGTCGTCGGGAAAGAACGGAAAGATCAGACCGATGCCAAGATCGAAGCCATCAAGGGCGACATACATGAAGAGCCCCAAGGCGATGATCGCGGCCCAGATAGTCGTCACGTCCATGCTGTGCTCCGGTTCAGATGAGTGGAGGCTGCCGCTGCTTGCCGCTGGTTGCTCTGTGGACGGGTCACTCGACCGCGGCGAGCGGACGGCGGCCACTGCTGTTCGCATCGGCGCCCGGCACCGGGCGCGGCGCTGCGTCGTCGGACGGCGGCCCGAGTCGCAGCAGCTTGAGGATGTAGTAGATGCCCGTGCAAAACACCAGAAAGTAGACGATCACGAAGAGCATCAGCGACACGCTCACGTCCTGTTGGGTCACGGGCGACACCGCTTGCGCAGTACGCAACACGCCATACACGACCCAGGGTTGCCGGCCCATTTCGGTCGTGATCCAGCCGGCGATGAGCGTGATGAAGCCGGCCGGCCCCATTGCCAGCATGCAGCGCTGGAACAGGCGGCTTTCGTAGATCCGGCCGCCACGCCGCAGGATCAGGCCGATCACGGCCAGCAGGATCATCAGCATGCCGAGGCCCGCCATGATGCGGAAGGTCCAGAAGATGACCGACGAATTCGGTCGGTCTTCCGCGGGGAATTCCTTCAGCCCACGAATTTCACCATCCCATGAGTGCGTCAGAATGAGGCTGCCCAGATGTGGAATCTGGATCGCGTAGCGGGTCTCTTCGGCCTGCATGTCCGGAAAGCCAATCAGATTGAGCGCCGTGCCGCCGTGTTCCGTTTCCCACAGGCCTTCGATGGCGGCGATTTTGGCGGGTTGGTATTTACGCGTGTTCAGGCCGTGCTGGTCGCCCACCAGCGCCTGGATCGGCGCCAGCACCAGCAACAACCACAGTGCCATCGAAAACATGGTCTTGACGGCCGGATCGCGCCGCCCACGTAGCAGATGCCATGCCCCGGCTGCCGCGACGAGCAGGGCGCCGACGATGAAGGCGGCCATCGCCATGTGCGCGAGCCGGTATGGAAACGAGGGGTTGAAGATGATCTTGAACCAGTCGAGCGGGACCACGTGACCGTTCTCGACCGTGAAGCCCTGCGGCGTCTGCATCCAGCTATTGGAGGCGAGAATCCAGAAGGTCGAGATCAGTGTGCCGATCGCCACCAGCAGGGTGGCGCCGAAGTGGGCGCCACGCCCCACACGATCCCAGCCGAACAGCATGATGCCGAGGAAGCCCGCTTCGAGAAAGAAGGCCGTCATCACCTCGTAAGTGAGCAGCGGACCCGTAATGGGGCCGGCGAATCTCGCAAAGCCCGCCCAGTTCGTGCCGAACTGATAGGCCATGACGACGCCCGACACCACCCCCATGCCGAAGCCGATCGCGAAGACTTTCGACCAGAACAGGCACAGTTCCTTGTAGTGCAGTTTGCCGGTTTTCAGCCACGCCGCTTCGAGCACCGCGATGAAGCTGGCAAGGCCGATGCTCATCGCGGGGAAAATGATGTGAAACGACACCGTGAAAGCAAACTGCAGTCGTGAAAGATCCAGCGCGCTGAGGTTCATCATTGCAGGCTCCCGAAGACGAGGGCTGGCTGGGTTGGCGAGGCGATCCCGGATGCACCTTGGCAACATACACTTTTTTTCGAAGCGGTGCCCTTAATCTGCGTTCGCTCACTGCCGGGGGTGTGAGCGGAGCAGTAAGTTAGTCGTTATGAATTTCCTTGAACGAGGCGGGAGCGCACGAAGCCGACATGCTCACGCAATACGTAAAAGGCGTCGGCGTAGGCGAGCGGCATGCGCAAGCCGTTGAGCGACTCTTCGATCTGATCCAGTTCGTGGAACAGCGCCTTACGTTCGTCGTCTGAGGGGTCTTTCAAGGCTTCCCGTTCAATCGCAATCAGCGAGCCGTAATAGCGATAGATGCGTGACCTTACCCGCCAGCGATACAGGGCAGGAATCAGACGCAGGGCCGGAAACAACAGCACCGCGACCGGCAGCAGAAGCACCAGCGTGCGGTCGCCGACGCTGGCCAGCCAGAACGGCAAGTTACGGTAGAGAAAGCTCTTGCCGGTCTTGTAGTAGCGCTGCGCATCTTCGCTGATCGGGTATTCATGCTCAACCGGATTGGGGAATTGTCCCGCGTGTTGCAGGAGGCCGGGCATGCCGTGAATCTCCTGGGCGGCTTCAATCAGCAAGTCGGAGATGGCGGGGTGCAGGTTGGTACGGGCCACGATTTCCACGGTCGGGCTAATCAGATGGATGGTATCGGCGGGTATCCTGTGTCGCAGATCGAGCACGCCGGGCGGCAGGTCGATTTCATCCAGATACGGAAAAAGACGCGTATAGGCGCGGGCCTCCTCGAAGTCCATCACCGAGATGCCCGGTACGCGCAGCAGCCGCAACATCAAGGCGCGTGTGGCCGAATCGCCGTTCAGAATGGCCGCATCCACTTCGCCCGAGACCAGTTTGGTGGCGGCCTGCAGTCCGTCGTCGGGCAAGAGCGGTGTGTCGCCGCCCGGTGCGATGCCATTCGCCTGCAGCAGTTTGAGCGCCAGCTCGCGGGTACCGCTGCCTTCGCGGCCAATGGCGATCCGTTTGCCTTCGAGCTGCGCGAGGCGGGTGATGCCGGTGCCGCGATAGAACACCACCACAGGGTCATAAAACACGCTACCGAGCGACATCAAGCTCGATGCGGCGAGGCCATCCGCGACGCCGCCTTGCACCAGTGCGATATCCACATGCTGTTTGGGGTCCAGCAGGCGCTGCAGGTTTTGCAGCGAACCGTCCGATTCCAGCACCTTCAGCGTGACGCCGTTGCGCGCGAGAATCTTCTTGTACTCGTTGGCGGCGAGAATAAAGGAGCTGTCGTGCGGGCCGGCGCTCATCGTGATGGTATGTGGCGGCGCCGGATCGACCAGCCAGATCACCAGCGTGATGACAACCACCACGAAGATAGCGATCGGCGCGAAGGTCAAGGTCAGATCGCGCAGATCGGCATGGGAATGCTCGCCAGGGAAGTTCGGAGGGCGCGGGCGATGATGTCTCATGTAAGCTCCGTGCGGGGGCGGGGCATGTTTTGTCGGGCGAGCTGCTCATGCTGTCTGCGCGTATAGCGTAGCAGCAATGGCTATCGTCTGATGTTTGACGTGAGGCGGGTGTTGTTAATCAGGATTACCTGGCAAAATTTAGAGGCAATCGATGCGCGAATCTTGTTTAGATCTCGCTACCGGGACGGAAATAAACGAATGGCGCTGCCACCTGAACGCGAGGGAGCGCCCGGAACTGGGCGGTGGCAACCGCTCAGCCCGGCGACCGGTGTCGCTGCGGCGCGCGGCGCCGGCGTGCTGGATTGCATCGGCGCGGAGCGGTTTGCCTCGTGCCGTCGTGTGGGTGCACGCACCGCGCTACGTGAAAACCCTTGATGTAACTGCCGCGCCGGCAGCGCCTGCTGGCGCTCAGTCCGCTATTCGCTTGTCCGCGAGCGCGTATTGGCAGTCGGCCAGCACCTGCGTGACGAGCCGCGCCTGGAAATTGAGGTCGTCCGTATCGAGGATTTCTTCGACGGCGTCCCGCGCCCACTCCGCTTCGACAAAGCGCGCGTGCCGCCCGGCAATCTCCAGTGCGAGGGCGGACAGCTTCGCGACGCTCAGCCAGTCAGCTTCCCGTAAGTGCCGGTCAAGCCACTTGTGGGCCGCCTGCACGTGAAAGGCCGGTTCCGGCCAGGTCTCATTGAGGTAATAGGCGCCGAGGCTCCCGCAGGTGAGCCAGCAAAGCAATTCCACGCGGTCACGTGGGCTCAGATGGAGGCGTACATCACTCATGGCGACACTCGCTACGACGAGTTGCGTTCGGTTCCCGACGGTGCGTGAACCGTCCTTTGCTGCAACCCAACGATAGCACGCGCTGCCCCGAATCTGGAACACCTTGTGCTAGTAGAGGCGAGTCGGCGCACAACGGGCGCCGCGGGGAGGGTAGCCGGAGCGATCAGAAGTTGTATTGCAGATAGATTTCGCTGAAGTTGGCGCCGGGGTTGGGATGTTCCAGACCCGCGTTCGACAGATGCTGGAAGCGGAACCCGGCCTGATACTGCTGACGCGCGCCGAACTGGGCGCCGACGCCGAGCATGTCGGCAAACTGGAATGACGACGAGAAGGTGCGGTCGTCGGTTTCCCTCACATGCGAGAGCAGGCGGACGCCAACACCGCCTTCAATGTATGGGCGGATCCAGCCCGCGCTCTTGATGAAGCGGAACACCGGCGTCACCCCGAATTCCCAGATGTTCGGATGGGCGGCGTTGCTTTCCCGGATGTCCCAGTAGGCAGCATGCGCCTCTCCCACGACGGCGAAGTGATATCCGCCGATTTCCCACCAGGTTAAACCTGGGTCCCAGACGAAGCCGAGATCGGCTTTTTTTATATCATGATCGGCGACACCACCGGTAATTTGTACACCAAACTGATCGGCACGAGCCGCCGCTGAACCGATGGTTAGCGCACACAACACGACGGTGCGGACAATTTTTATTGGCAGAGACGCTTTATTGGATCGCATGGGATTTTCGACCACTTGGGTGACTTGTTTATTCAGAAGCTTTTTTCTCAAGACGCACGCGCAAGTGCCATACATTGTCGTGTTGCAACTATTGCACGCCAATGTACAGGCTTTTGCTCGCCCTAGCTGTGCAGCGGGACACACATGGAATAGCTTTGGCGTTTGAATAACGAACGGCATTCCAGAGCGATACCGGCGCGCCGAATATTGGCCTGGAAGCAAAGAAGTGTGTTTAATCCGGCAACCATCAGGATGAAGCTGTCTCGTGGGTCCATTCGCATATTTGTCAGAGAATTGAATTCAATGCGGAGGCAAAGACTGGTTCAGGATGCGATGGCGTAAGTCGCCTTCCGCACCCTCAAGCATTGTGTTGCCCTTATGGTTTGACGATTCGTCTGCAGTCTATCCGACCTGCGAAGATTATGCATTGAAGGTGCTGACTACTGCGTACGAGAAGCGCTGCTGCAAGCCGTGGAGATGTTCTGCGAGGCGCGTGATGGCTCGAAGATCATAGAGCGGCGCCGTCACTCTGATGTGACCGCGCCGCTTTATCTCCCTTCAATTCGCCGATGCGGCACGCGCTTGTCCAAGCTTGATCGCAGGAACGATCATCACCGAGACGAGGGAAAGTACCGAGATCACCAGAATGGAGGTGAAGGTCATGTGCAGCGACTGATGCAGGGCGAACCGCACGGCCGCACCGCTCGCACTATTGCCCGGCGCTGCGTCCAGAATCTGCCGCAGCTGGTCCGCGGTCACCGCAGCGATTCTCGATGAATGAGCGAGCCCGTAGTTCAGCACCGCGCCGAACATCGCTGCGCCGAGCGTGCTGCCCAGGTTGCGCGAGAACAGATTGGATGCCGTGGCACTGCCGCGTTCGGACGGCTTGACGATTTCCTGAATCAGGATCAACGAGCTGACGCTGACAATCCCCATGCCGAAGCCCATCACCAGCGAACCGATACCGGCAAGGGCCGGGCTGCTTTCCGGCGTCAGCGTGGCGAAGAACACGGCGCCAATCGGCAGGAATAGACTGCCGCTGATCAGCGTGCGCCGCAGCCCGAGCCGATGGAAGGAGCGGGCGGCCACTGTCGCGCCGCTCGGCCAGCCGACCATCATCATCGTCAACGCGAGGCCGGCCACGACCGGCGAGCGGCCCAGCACACCCTGGACGTACATGGGCAGGAAACTGGTCAAGCCCATCAACGCCATGCCCGAAAGCACGGTGGCGGCGTTGCACGCGGCGATCGGCCGGTGGCCCCACAGCGCGAACGAAATCATCGGATCGGCGGCGCGGCGCTCCTGCAGCACGAACAGGATGCCGCAGACCACGAACAGCGCAAACTCGAACCCGACCAGCGCGTTGCTGGAAGTGCCGACGTCGGTGAGCCCCATCATGAGTGCGCCGATCGATACCGTGAAGAGTGTCGCGCCGACGATATCGATTGACGGGCGTTCGTGCTTTTCGTGTTCGTGCAGAAACGCGATAAAGCCGGCCGCCGAGGCGAGGCCGATGGGAATATTGATCCAGAAGATCCACGCCCACGACAGGTCGCGGATCAAGAGCCCGCCCGCCATGGGGCCGACCACGGCCGCGATGGCCCATACGCTCGCGAGATAGCCCTGGATTTTGCCGCGTTCGCGCGCGGGGTACAGATCGCCCACGATAGTCAGCGTGACCGGCTGGATGGCGCCTGCGCCCACCCCCTGGATCAGGCGAAACACGATCATCGCCGGCATGGACCAGGCGAAGCCGGCGAGCACCGAGCCCACCAGAAAGATGGCGATGCCGATCAGCATGACGGGCTTGCGGCCATACAGGTCCGCGAGCTTGCCGAATACGACGGTCATTGCGGTCTGCGCGAGCAGAAAGGAGGAAAAGACCCAACTGTAGAGATGCAGGCCGCCGAGTTGCGTGACGATCTGCGGCATGACGGTGGATACGATGGTGGCTTCGATCGCGACCATTGCCATTGATGCCATGACCGCGGCGATGACGAGGGGTCTAACTGTTCTGGGGTGCTGTGACATGCCGTCTATATAGAAGGAGAGAGGCCATGCGGCTTCTGAAGGCCGCTCGAGCGCATAGCAGGCGCGATGTGGGCGCGGCGTCAGCTTTCTGGAAGGCGCACGCCGTGGCGGCGGGCTTCATGACGACTATGACGCTACACAGCGTTTGCTTAAGTGCGAGTAGGGATGTTACCGCGTCGTCGAATACCCCGCTTGCCCGCTATATGCGATATCTGTCATAAGCACAGTGCAATATCATGGTGCGACGCACCACAAAATTGCACCAACTCAATTCATTCCGCGCCGGGATGGCGCCTGCTGATTTAATGCACAGCGCTGGCGGTGCTGCAGAAGAGCCCCTTATTCCCGTTGAAGTCCTCGTTGGAAACCCCTCTTATCAAAGCACCCGGCGTTATCCGGCGGACCTTCGTCCATCCAGCGCAGGTCGGGATGCAGTCGTCATTGCGCCGCTAAAGCACGCTCCTACCGTCCCTTGGCATATCTATTGCATTGCAACGCAGCGAGGTCAACGGCGGCCTCAACGTATTGAAACTTGAGGGGCCGCTCGTCAGTTGCGGCCCGCAGGGACAACGGCGTCCCGGGTACCCAGAGGCCCATCGAGCAATCGGTGCGCTCTGGGCACTCGGGACGCTTTTTTTTGCGCTTCGTTCGCGCTCACGTCTCACCGCGATTCCTGCGAGGGGCGGCGCGGCGAATGGATCAATGGTGCAGGGTTAGTCACGTTCACGATGAAACAGCAGACCAATTCAAACCCCGACGCCGTCTCTGGACCGGTCATCGGCGAGCTTATCAACCTGTCGGGCCGGCAGCGCATGCTCTCGCAACGCATCGTGCTGCATGCGTTGCTCGCGTCGCTGGGCGACAGGGCGGCCCTCGCGGTGCTGAAAACGTGCCTCGCCTCCTTCGCGCAAGCGCATACCGAGTTGGTGCACGGCAACGAGCGTTTGCCCGGCGTGTTTTCCGAGGCGTTGCGCGAAGTCTATTTCGGCAACGGCCAGGCTGACGAGCGCATCCAGCAATTCGTCGTGCTCGCTGAACACGCGGCGTCGAGCATCGAAGCTGGCCGTGACGATCAGCAGTCCCAGGTCGATGCGCTGGTGACCCGGGCCACGCCGCTGCTCGAGTTGCTGCAAGAGATCACGCTCGCCTATCAGCACGAGATGCGCGGCATCGAGGCCGCAGCAGGCAAACGGCAGGCGGATATCGCCGCGCGGCTCAGCAATATTTCGATGCAGGCCAATATCGTCGCGCTCAACGCACGCATCTCGGCCGCACGCGCCGGC
>JBEKNG010000032.1:0-15156 GCA_049523075.1 Paraburkholderia sp. | reverse complement strand
GGCCCCGGCTATGCACATGAGCAGGAATTTTCGACACATATCCAAATCCTGGTTGTCCGTACCGAATCCGCCATCCGACGACGAACACCTCGGCATCGGGCGCGGCGACGCACTGCAAAGCGGCTTACTTGCGAATTGTGTTGGCAGTTTCGCGACGGTCGTAAACAACGATAGCACGCAGTACCTCCGTCACAAGGTTAACGAATGGTCCGTATCTTTTTGTGAAGTTACGTCCTAAGCTAAAGGACGAAATACGAGGTCCGGTTCGGGACGCTTTGCCAGATGCCTCGATATGCGGAGGCGCACGCCACTCTTCCGGAGGAGGCGCAACATGCCAGTAAGAACAGCGCTCAGTGTTCTGGCTGTGATATTCCTGACTGCTGCCGCGGCGCCAGCCACGCAGCAGTCGCCGTCTCCGCCAGGCGCCGAGGAGTACATCATCTGGCCACCCGACGGTGCCGTGATTCACGGCGGCAAGCTCTGGGTGCGGATGGGGTTGCGCGGCATGGGAATCTGTCCGAAGGGCGTCAACGTTCCCAATACTGGACATCATCATCTGTTGATCGATACCGATCTTCCGCCGCTCGACCAGCAGATCCCCTCTGACCGGAACCATCTGCACTACGGAGCAGGCGAAACCGACGCGCGCGTCGAACTTGCGCCGGGAACCCATACGTTGCAACTGCTGCTTGGCGACCAGAACCACGTGCCGCAGGTTCCGCCGGTCTATTCGAAAAAGATCACCATTTACGTACGTTAGGACCGCTTTGTACGCTTCGGTCTGCGACGACGGAGAGCACGCACGATGAAGAAGATAATCGCTCTCGCGGCACTCGCCGCCATGGTCTGGCTGCTAAATCCAGCCTTTGCGGCTGGCACGCCGTCGCCGCCCAGTGCCTTCTGCTATATCGGCTACCCGAACGACGGGCAGACCTTGCCCGCGGGCAAGCCGTTTCGCGTCTGGTTCGGCCTGCGCAACATGGGCGTGGCGCCCAAAGGCGTCAACTACCCGAACACCGGGCATCACCACTTGCTGATCGATACCGATTTGCCGCCGCTCGATCAGGAGATCCCTTCCGATCGTAACCATCTGCATTTCGGCGCGGGCGAAACCGAAACGACTCTGGTGCTGCCGCCCGGCAAACACACCCTTCAGTTATTGCTGGGCGACTATATGCATGTACCGCACGATCCGCCGGTCTACTCGAAGAAGATCACCATCTACATCAAGTAGCTACATCAATCAGCGTCGAGAGCGTTGTCTGTTGGTGCAATGCCAACGCGTGAACGGATCATGTTGGACGGCGGCGATCACATCCCGGTTCGCCTATCCTGGCGATGCATCGCGCAACGCGTGGATACTTCCTGAATACCTCATGATTTTAAGGGCCTTGCTGCTTTTCCTAAGCATGATGGCTGGCTTGGCACGGCCTGTGCATAAGCTGGGTGCGAGCAGACAAGAGATGCTCTCACGATCGGCAAAGCGCCTCACAGCCCCCAAGGAGAACCGCAATGAACACGCTCATGATCTCAGACCTCGCCGTCACCGAAGAACTTGACCGCGACACGATGCGCGCCGTGCGCGGCGGCCTGATGGCAGGTACCCTGATGCCTCTGCTTCTCTCGTCAAGCCCGTTCAAATTTGGCGCGGGCGCGACGATCAGCCCTACACAGCTGATCAGTCAAGGCGTGAACGTCGAGAACAACAATGGCACGGACACAGCCTTCGACACAGGCGTGTCTTCTTTCATCACGCCACATCAGTCTGCCGATAACAGCATCACGTTCATCTGACTCATCTGACCGGGCGCGTCCCGGCCGCAGGGGCAGTCAAAAAGCGCCCGCCGCTGATCGTTCTGTCCATACGCTCTCGCTTATTGGAGAAAATCGTGTCTGCCTTGTTCTGTGTGGCAGGGGGTCATCGCACGTCGGTCGCGGCAGCGAAGCAGGAAGAAACCAACGGTGTGCACGTCGAGCGTCGCGGCGCAACGCGGCGGGTGCTGGGAGCCATGGCGCTGTGTGCAGTACTGCTATGCGGTTGTGTCGACGTCAGCATGCCCGCTTACCAGCGGCCCGACACACCGGCGAAGGCTTCGTGGTCGAACGGGAGCGTCGCCGTATCGGCCGCCGACACGATCGAGCCTGACTGGTGGAAATGCTTCCAGGATCCGTACCTGAATGCGTTGATCGGGAAGGCGATAGCAGGCAACTTCGACATCAAGATCCTTGCTGCACGTATTCAGGTGGCGGGCGCGGAGATCGGCGAGGCGCAGGCAGGCGCGCTACCCACCCTGGATGCAGGCGCTGGCGGCAACTTCCAGAAGAGCACGGGCGTGCCGTTCCAGCAGCAGTACATGTTGGGGACCCAGGTCAACTGGGACATCGACATCTGGGGCAAGGTCGAGAAGGGTGTGCAGGCACAGAAGGCCGAGTTTCATGCCACGGAAGCGGATTGGCGTGCGGGATATCTGGAACTCGTCTCCAACGTCTCCATTACGTATTTCCAGATTCTGCAATACGACGATCAGATCGCACAGCAGGAGAAGACGCTGGCCACCAACCGGCAGATACTCACGATTTACGATGGTCAAAGCCGCAATGGCCTGATACCCCAAACCCAGGTGGTGCGCCAGCAGGCCGAGATCAACAGGTTGACGAACGAGTTGCTCGAGTTGCGCCGCTCACGCGATCTCGCGAACAATGCGCTGGCCACGCTGATCGGCGTGCCGGCGGGCGAATTTCAGCTACCGGACGGGCATTTGCAGCAACGCGTCCATTTACCGCCGGTTCCCGCCGGGTTACCCGCCCAGTTGCTGGCGCGCCGGCCCGATGTCGTGGCCGCGGAATTCCGCGTGCTCGAAGCGTATGACCTGGTTGGGCAGGCGAAGCTTGCCCAACTGCCCACCATCAGTCTGACGGGGCATGCCGGTACCGCGAGCTTTGCGCTGTCCTCCCTGCTGAAGGCGTTCACGTATGGCCTGATGCCCAGCATCGATTTTCCGATTTTTGATCCCGGCGTGCGAGCACATGTGAAGACGAGCAAGGCACAGGGCGACATCGCCGGGCAGCAATATCGCCGCACCGTGATGGGCGCATTCGAAGAGGTCGAGAATGCGCTCGTCAATCTCGACTCGCATCGCAAACAACGGGTGGAACTGCTGCAGGAAGTCTCGCGGTTGCGCCTCGTTGCCGATCAGATCGAAGCACAGTTGAAGGAAGGTGTGGTGTCGCAGCTTGAGGTGTTCGAGACGGAGCGCACGCTGCTAGAAGCGCAACTCGCGTTGCTGGCCAATCATCAGCAGATTCTCTCGGATACCGTTCTGCTCTACAAGGCGCTGGGCGGAGGCTGGCCTGCGATCGAAGTACAGGTAGAAGTAAAGGAAAACTAATGAAATACTCAGCTAACACGCAAGCAACACCAGAGGAAAACGGCTAATTGACTCCCGCGATGCGTGTCTTACAATTCCATTGTCATCGCCCGTCCGGCGGTTCACCGCGTCAAGGTATTGGCGCCACGCGTTTCGCCGGCCCTTCGCTGAACCATTCGTGGCAGCGGATCAACGCTTCGTGATAAAGACAAATGACTCCCGGCGAGGCTCCGATTGCAGAGTTGAGGGTGGTCCACGAACGGGAGTTCGATGTGGTGCTCTCGCCTGTCTCACACCCGGAGCTTAGCGGGATACGTATCGGCGATAGCCTGTTCGCCGTCGGTCGCGGTGAGTCTCCGTTTGCCGGCTATCCCGGTGAGCTGATCTCAGCGTTGTCGCGCAGACATGCCCGAGTCTTCATCGAGCACGGGGCCGCCTATATCGCCGATCTCGACAGCAAGAACGGTACGTCGGTCAACGGCACAAGCGTGCGGCAAACGCCGCACCGCTTGCGCGACGGCGATGAACTATGTTTTGGCGGCACACTGTGCTATCGCGTGGGTATCGAACCACGTGCGCATGCCGAAGCCTACACCTCACAGTCAGTGACCCTGACGCTCATACCCGAGCGCGGCGACCTTGGGCTTCAGCCCATCGAAGTGCGCAGCTTCCCGTTTCTGGTCAGCAAGAGCGACGAATTGTTCGCACGCTATAAAACACGCCATCCGCATCAGGTCAATTACATTTCGAGGCGTCACGCGCACCTCTTTCTGAAGGAAGGGGTTCCGTGCATCGAGGATCTGGGCAGTACGAACGGCACCTTCGTCGCGGGGAAGCGGCTCGAGGAGTCCGCAGTTGCCCTACATGAAGGCGATGTTCTTGCATTTGGCGGGGACCACTTCGTCTACAAGGTGCAATTGCACAAGGCGTCCGACCTCGAGGCTACTGTGACAGTGATTTCCGTTTCCGACCCCATCAGGTACGAACTGCTCGATACCGACAAGACCACCTTCGTGGGCGCAGCGCATTCATTTCTCGAGATCTTTTGCATTGACCAGGTCACGCAGCGCGAGGATGAGGTCAATGAGGCCGTCGCCCCCCGCGTTGCGGATTCGACTGCGCGCGATGCCCCGCTCCCGCGCAGCCAGCACAATTGGCGCGTGTTCGCTGCCGAGTTGATGCGAACATTTTCAGGCGGCGATCACGCGGCGATCCGGCGCGGCGCAGCATGGGGAATTGCAGGCGTGGTGCTCCTGCTGGTTGTTGCGGTTGCGTTGTATATGAGAGGTGCGTCGCCGCGTGAGGTGAAGGCTTTGCTCGCCGAGGGCAACTATTCCAATGCGGTGACGGTGGCGAACGAGGATCTCGAACGTCACCCTTCCGATGTTCCGATGGAGGCGTTGGCGAGCGAAGCGCTGATGAAGGCCACTGTACCCGAATGGCTTTCGGCATTGCGCAGAGGCAATTTCGATCATGCGGCAGCGACGCTAGCCGGTGCCAAGGCATTGGCCAAGCCCAACGCTGATGCACGGCCGCTCGTCGATGAGCTGGCATGGGTAGGGGATCTGGAAAGCTTCGTTGTAGGCAGAGGTGGCCCGCAGGCGCCGATCCGGATGGACACGGACGAGGGTCGCATCAGCAGCCTCCTCGCACGCTGGAACGCGGACCCACAGGCCCATCAACACGCGCTGGACCGGATTTCGTCATACGTGCCTGAGTTCGCCGAGCCGTACGCGCAGGCGATGAGCCATTTGCGTGCGCTGCAGAGCGACAATTCCGTGTATCTGCCGGCGATTGCGCGATTGAACGCGGCGATCGCCACCGAGCTGCCGCGGGGCAACTTCGATACGCTGCGGGCGATGTTGAGCGACTACGCCGAAAAATACCCACGTCTTGCCGGTCTGGACAAGCTGCGGGCGGACCTTCAGCAATACGCGGCACTCGCCGACGAGGCGCGTGCGCGAAAGCTCGGGCCCCTGCTGGCGCTGATGAAATCCGCTCGCTTTGCGACGCCGCCATTTCAGCAACAGTACCAGGCGTTCGCAGCGACGCAGCTTCCTTCAGATGCGGTGATACGGCAGCACGACCTCGTCGCCGCGGCGTGGCAGCGCGGCGATGGACAGCAGGCGCTCGCCGGCTTGCAGGCGATGCCGCCTTCGCCATGGTCCAACGTGCTCGCGCAGGAACAGACGCACAAGCAGGCGGTGCTCGATCAATTCGGTGCGCTGCAAAAGGCACGCGGCACGAAGAACTACGATGAGCAATTGCTGACGTTTTACGGCGCGCTGGATCCCGTCGATGATGCCTGGTTCGTGCGGGCCGTCGGCACTGAGGTGTCCTCGATACGCGACAAGGCGCTTGCGCGCGCGCAGGACTGGCTCACGCGTGCGCAGGCCCTGTGGCGCCAATACCGCGAGAACGGCGCGATTGGAGGCGCACAGCGGCTCGAGTCCGGCATCTCCGCCACGTTTCGCAGCCAGGCCAGACTACTATCGGAAGCGCAGTCGGTCGCTCAGCAGGGCATGCGCATCTATAAGCAGTTACACGCCGACCATTCTGGCGACTGGGACAGCCTGCTGACCGCAATCAACGCCGAGGTCGAATTGCAGCGGCGTTCGTTGCAGGAGTTGCGTATGGTAGTGGACCCGGAGCTGTTGCGGGCCAAGCTCGCCCTGATCGGAGGCGCAGGCAGTGAAGCGGGAAATTCACCTTAAGCCGCTCTCCGAGGCGCTGGAAGATCACAGCGCCGAAGGTATCGCGATCCTGACTGCGGAGCCCGTGCGGCTGGCACGCGCGCTCGTGCTCCTTATGGTCGGGCTCGTGATCGCCGGTCTGCTCTGGTCGTTTTTCGGTCGCGCGGACGTGATCGTGAGCGCGCAAGGCTCGCTTGCGCCGGAATCGGAGGTACGCCGCTTCTACGCGCCTATAGACGGCGAACTTGCGGATCTTTACGTCGCCGAAGGTCAGCCGGTCTCGAAGGGAGACGTGCTTGCGCGCCTGAACGCCCGCGGCGCAATCGAGGCTGCGAGCAACGCCTTGCAGGCGCAGCTCAAGCTCGAGGAGGCGGAGCGCGAGTGGCGGGAGTTTCCTGAAAAGAAGGCGCTGATGGAGCGCAAGGCTGCGGCGTTGAAGGAACAGATGGAAGTGGAATCCAGTCTGCACCAGAATCGCATGTCGGAGGGGACGACCAAACTCGCTGAAGGACAGCGAGCGCAACTTGATGAGGCGCGCAGCAATCTCGACAACGCGCGGCATGCACGCGATGCGGCGCGCGACGAACAGGACAAATACGTGCGCCTGTTCTCGCAGCCGGGTGGCGGAGGCGTAGCGGAGCTACAGGTCGAAGCGAAGAAAAACGCCTATCAGGAGGCGGAAAATGCTTACCGTGTCGCCCAGTCGAAGCTCTCCGAACTGGATTTCGAATTGAGTCACGAATATGCGCAGGCCAATGCACAACTCGCGACCAGCGGTGAACAAGCCACCGACCTGCAGCTTCAATACGATTCCGCAGTGCGCGATATCGCCACAGCCGAAGACAAAGTGCGGTTGGAACTGGAGAGTGCCCGCCTCGTGGCGGATGCTGCTGCGCGGATTCGCTTCGAGAATATCGACAAGGACAATTTCCTGCTGATTGTGGCGCCGGTATCGGGCGTCGTCACGGATGTGACCTCCACACAGCCGGGCGACAAGGTGCAGGCCAACACGCCGCTCGGGGCCATCGCGCCGACGGATGCAAGGCCGGTGCTGAAGATCGAGATTGCCGAGCGCGATCGGGCTTTTCTGCACGAAGGCCAGTCCGTCAAGTTGAAGTTCAATGCGTTTCCGTATCAGCGATATGGGTTGATCAACGGCACCCTCGAATACATCTCGCCGGCGACCAAACCCTCCGCACAGGACAAGCAGCCCGTCTACGAAGGACGGGTTGCACTCGAACGTAACTACTACGAGGTAGCGGGCAGCCGGTACGCGCTGCGTTACGGGATGACCGCCAATGCCGAAATCGTCGTGCGCGAGCGGCGTCTGATCGATCTCGGCCTCGACCCGTTCAGGCAACTGGCCGGATGACGCAGGTTCGTCGCGACACCGCCAGCCCTGAAGGTTGGCGTGACATCACGTGCAGGCCTCTATTCAAGGAGCGGATGAGATGACCGCGATAGTGCGAATCGATGATGAAGTCGTAGACGTCGCGGAGTTCATACGTCTACTGAAACTGACCGGACAGTTCGAGAGCCTGATCGAGCAGGTCGTGCGGGAAAAGCTTACGGTCCACACGGCAAAAAAACACGGCGTTCGCCTGTCCGAGGACGAGATACAGGCGCGCGCCGACCAGTTTCGCCGGGTGCGCGGCCTGCATCGCGCGGCCGACATGAATCACTACCTCGATGCGCTTGGGGTGAGTCTGGACGAGTTCGAGCGCTTCATCACCGATGGCCTGTATCAGGAGAAGATGCTTGCAACCATCGGCGACCGGGCCGCTGTGGAAGAGTACTTTTCGTTGAACTCACCCAGGTTCGACGCGATCGAGGTCAGCCATGTCGTGCTGGACAGCGAGGGCAAAGCGCGCGAAATGATCTCGGTGCTGCAGGACGATCCCGACAGCTTCGCCGAGATGGCGCGCGAACATTCGATCGCCGAGACCCGGGAGCGGGGCGGCGTGATTGGCAAGGTGCTGCGCGGCTCGCTCAAGCCCGAGATCGAGGCGAAGATTTTCAATGCCGAAGCGGGCGACCTGCTGGGGCCGTTTCCGTCGCCCGACGGTTCTTGCTATGAGATTTTCGCGGTGACGGCGAAGTATCCGGCGGCCCTCGACGAGGACGTCGAGTCCGAGATCCAGCGTCTGTTGCGCGAAGAGTGGCTCATGGCGCGGGCGCAAGAACACGTGATCGAAGTGCGTTAACCCTGCGCTACCCAAGGTCGAGGTTCGCAAGCATATGGATGCACCACAGATAGCTTCGCCCGCGGTCGACTTCCTGTCGACGGTCGAAATTTTGTCGCCGTTTTCGCGGGACGAACTCGAACGGCTGGCCGCGCAGGCCGAGTCCCGGCATTTCGCCTTCGGCGAAACCGTATGCAATGCCGGCGAACCCGCGGACGGACTGTTTGTGATCAAGTCTGGGTCGGTGCGCATCTTTACCGAGGAACGGGGTAAAGAAATCAGCATGGGAGTACGTAAGACGGGGGAGATCTTTGCCGACATCGCTATGCTGCGCAACTATCTGCATGAGTCGTCGGTGCGCGCATCGGCGAAAACCGAACTGCTGTTTATTCCGCGCACGGCAATCGAACCCGTGATAGGTGCCAACGCTGACGCGCTGGCGTTCGTGACGAGCTATGTCGCAATCAATTCGGCCGGAGGATTTGTCACGCAACTGTTCGATTTGCGCAGCAAACTGAACAAGGCCGAACTCGAAGAGTGCGTGCGCAGCGTCGGCGCGAAACGGGTGAGTGCGGAGAAGGAGATCCTGAGGCAGGGTGCACGGGAGGACCGCCGGCTCTATGTAGTCCGTCAGGGCGAGGTGCGCATTGTGCGGCAGGAAGAGGGCAGCGACTACGTGCTGGCCACTCTGCGGCAAGGCGAGATCTTCGGCGAAAAGGCCTGTTTGCTGCGCCAGGAGCAGATGGTATCGGTCATTGCGAACACCGAGACACGGCTTCTTGTGATCCCCGAGAAAACGGTACATTTCATTCTGGAGCGCAATGCGAAACTGCGCGAGGCGCTCGAAGAACGTATCCGTTTTGCTGAACGGGAACTGGAAAGGCAAAAGCGCCTCGAGCAAAGACGCAAGCACCCGGTGGTGCTCGATCTGCATACGAAACCCGCGTCCGGCGAAAGGGTAATCCGGCGTTTTCCGCTCATCGAGCAAGCCGAGGAAATGGATTGCGGCGCGGCCTGTCTCGCCATGATCTGCAGGCACTACGGCATCTCCATGACGCTCGGCAAGCTGCGCGATCTGTGCAACGTGACGACCATGGGCGCCACGTTGGACAGTCTGGCCCGTGCCGGCGAATCGCTTGGCTTCACCGCGCGGGGCGTTCAGTGCATCTACGAGTCGCTACGCGGCTTCGAGTTGCCCTTCATCGTGCATTGGGAGGGATACCACTACATCATCGTATATGGCACCTCAAAGGAATGGGTGTGGGTAGCCGATCCCGCGCTTGGCTTCAGGAAGCTAAGTGTGGAGGACTTTGAGCGAGGCTGGAGCGGCACCTGCCTGCTGTTTACGTCCGGGCCGAATCTGGCGCAGATGGCCGCGTCCCGCTCGCCATGGATCCGTTTTGTTGGATACCTGACGCCGTACCGCAAAATTCTTGCGCACCTGTTCCTCGCCACCTTCGTGATCCAGGTGCTCGGCGTGATTCCACCGCTCATCATCCAGAACATTCTCGACGGTGTGGTTGTGCACCAAAACGTCAGCCTGCTCGAGTTGCTGATCGTCGGGCTGATTGTCGCCAATTTGTTTTCGCAACTGATGTCGACAGTGCGCGCCTATCTGGCGAACTTCATGGTACGCAACATGGACTTCGCGATGATGTCGCAGTTCTTCAGGCACACGATGTCGCTGCCGTTTTCCTTTTTTGCCAGTCGCAAGACTGGCGACATCTTTGCGCGCTTTCAGGAGAACCAGACCATTCGCGCGTTCCTCACCGAATCGACGGTGACAACGGCGCTGAATCTGCTGATGGTGTTCATCTACTTCACGATCATGTTCGTCTATAACGTGAAGATGACACTGGTTCTGATTGGCTTCGTGATTCCGATCGTTGCGCTGACGGCGCTCGCTACGCCGAAGATAAAGCGTTACGCGCGGGAGGTGTTTTCCGCGTCGACGGATTCCAAAGCATTCCTGATGGAAGCGCTTGCCGGGGTCGAGACGATCAAGGGCATGGGCATGGAGCGTCCGGTCCGCCTCAGGTGGGAAAAGAAATACGCGAAAGCGCTTGAAGTGCAATACCGGGCACAGGCGTTCAACATGCTGGTCGGCCTCGGCAGCCAGTTGCTGAACGCGGCCACCACCATCGCGATCCTGTGGGTGGGTGCGAATCTGGTTCTCGCGCGTGAATTGACCATCGGCCAGTTGATCGCCTTCAATGCGTTCATGGGCAGTGTGTTGGGTCCGCTGATGGGTCTGGTCGGCCTGTGGAGCATGCTCAACGATGCGGGCGTCGCCATGGAGCGGCTGGGAGATGTGCTGGACATCGAGCCTGAACAGAAGCCGGAAGATCTGGCCGCGCGCGTGATCCTGCCGGACCTGCAGGGCGAGATCAGCTTAAGCGGTGTGTACTTCCGCTACGGTGGCAGCGAAAACGAATATGTGCTCGAGAACATCAGCTTCGATATCAAGCCGGGCGAACTCGTGGCGATCGTCGGTCGCAGCGGCTCCGGCAAGACGACACTCGCCAAGCTGCTGGTCGGTTTTTACGGCCCCAACGAGGGCAAGATGACGGTTGACGGTTACGACCTCAACGTGATCGACAAGGCGTGTTATCGCACGCAGATTGGCTACGTGATGCAAACCAATCTGCTCTTTTCCGGCACCATCGCAGACAATATTGCGAGCGGCGACGATGCGCCGGACCGGCGCCGCATCGAGGAGGTCGCAAAGATGGCGGACGCGCACGCCTTCATCAGCAAGATGCCGCTTGGTTACGAGCAGGTGGTGGGCGAGCGCGGAATCGGACTCTCGGGCGGCCAGATCCAGCGCCTGTGCATCGCGCGAGCGCTTTACCACGACCCGAAGCTGCTGGTGTTCGACGAAGCCACCTCGGCGCTCGATACGCAGTCCGAAAGCAATATTCTCGGCAATATGCACGACATTCTGAAAGGGCGTACCGCGGTGATCATCGCGCACCGCCTGAGTACGATCATGCGCGCCGACAAGATTCTCGTGCTGTACGAAGGTGCCATCGTCGAACAGGGGCGTCACGAGGAACTGGTTCAGCGCAAAGGGATGTACTACCAGCTCGTACAGAAACAGCTGAGTGCCGGATGAAGATACTTGATCAGAGCGAGGACCCGAGTCCCGCCATCTCATACGCCGGATTGATCGAGAAGATCGAAATCCTGCGTTCCATGCTGCGCTGGGCATCGAAGCTCGAACGCGCGGACATCGAAAAAGTGCTCAGGCAGGCGAGCGCACTGCGTGACGAAGTGATGCAACTGTCGCACAAGGAGCGTTTCGTGCAAGCGGTGGCGGAGCCGGCGCGTGTCGAACTGTCGCGCGGCGCTCGGCGCGAGGCCTTGCTTGCGCGCAGCTTCATTTTCGAGGGTACGTTCGGTGACAATCCGCAACTGCTCGAATCACTCGAAATCGCCGAGAAGGCTGCGCCCACTGACTTGCCCGTGCTGATCGACGGTGAAAGCGGTACCGGCAAGGAACTGATGGCGAAGGTGATTCACGCCAACGGCAGCCGTGCGGACAAGCCGTTTATCTCGGTCAATTGCGGTGCAATCCCCGAGAACCTGCTGGAGTCAGAGCTGTTTGGTCACAGGAAGGGGGCGTTTACCGGCGCATCGGGAGATCGCAAGGGCAAGTTCGAAAGTGCGCACATGGGGACGATTTTCCTCGACGAGATCGGCGAGTTGCCGTTGGCAGGCCAGGTCAAGCTGCTGCGCGTGCTTGAAGCGCATGAAATCCAACGCGTGGGTTCGGACGAGACGATTGCGGTAGACACGCGAATTGTCGCGGCGACCAACCGCAATCTGCGGCGCCTGAGTGAAGAGGGCAAGTTTCGCGAGGACCTGTTTTACCGGCTCAGCGTGATACACATTACCTTGCCGCCCCTGCGCGAACGGCGCGACGAGATTCCGCTTCTGCTTGCCTACTTCAGCGACGAAGCGGCCGGCATCCTGAAGCGCCGTCCGGTCCGACTGACACCGCGGCTGCGCGATTTCCTGCTGTGCTATGCCTATCCCGGCAACATCCGCGAACTGCGCAACGTCATGTACCGGATCTCGTGCCTCGCCGGCGACACCGCGGATATCGAACACTTGCCGGTGGATGTGCGGCCCAGTTCGGCGTCCCCAGCAGCCGCAACTGCTGCCAGTGTAGTGCCGAACCTGATGTCGCTCGGCGATGCCAAGCGTGCGGCCAGCGACGAGGCCGAGAAGGTATTTCTCGAGCGCGGTCTTCAGGAAGTGGGCGGCACCGTCGCGGAACTGGCGCGGCGCGTCGACATGAACCGTTCGCACCTGCAAATGCTGCTCAAGAAACATGGACTGCATTCAAAAGACTTCCGTCATCGCAACGGCCAGCCACGCGACAAGGAGTCCGGCAGCGGCTGAGGCCCGATTGCCCCGGGCGCAACGCTAAGGCGCGGGATTCAGGAGCGTTTTGTCCGTGGCGTAGGTGTCTTCGGCACGGACCACGACAGCAGTAACATTGTCGCGGCCGCCTCGCGCGAGAGCAGCCTCGATCAATGCTTTGCAGGCCACGTCGCAATCGGCCACCGTCAGCGCAACCTGCATTTCCTGCGCACTGAGTTCGTTGCTCAGCCCGTCGCTGCACAGCAGGAACACGTCACCGTCGGCCACTGCCATGGTGTTGCTGTCGAACTCGAGCTGATCGGTGGCGCCCACCGCGCGGGTAATCAGGTGCTGGGCCGGATGATTGAGCGCTTCTTCTTCAGTCAGATGGCCAAGCGCCTTGAGCTCCTCAACCTGGCTGTGATCCCGGGTCAGTTGCTGCAGGCTGCCTTGGCGGTACAGATACAGCCGGCTGTCGCCTGCCCATAGATAGCCACAGTAGCTATCGCACGCGAACAGTGCAACGACCGTACTGCCGATCACGGATACCTGCCGCCGTGCGGCTTCATCCCTAAGCCGTTGATTGACACGCAGCAGACGTTCGCTGGCGTCCGCGAGGCAGCGGACGATGTCATCGGGCGCAGGCAAGCGGCTGAGCGCATCGACAATCAAGCTGCTCGCGAGATCGCCGACGGCATGGCCCCCCATGCCGTCGGCGACTGCCCAGCACGCCCGTTCGGGCTGCTGGAGGCAGGCGTCTTCATTGTGCTCGCGCACCCGGCCCGCATCCGAGCGGGCCGACGATACCCATCTGAATTGGCTGGCACACGTCACGACATTTACACCGCATGGTTCTTGCTGCGTTCGTCGGGGGCAACGCTGATGTTCGCATTCGTTCCGGTGTTGTTGACATCCACTGACTGGAACTGGTTGATCATCTGTCCAGCATAGAAGTTGTTGGTGATCTGGTACAGGTTGGCGACAACCGGACCCACGCCCGGAGTGGGAGGCGTATACGGCACCATCCAGCCGTACAGCCAGCCAGCGCCGTCGCCGCCGCGGATCATCGCCATTGCCTTGTGGTCAAGCGCAACGCTATCTGGAAGGTCGTGAATCGTAATGGAAGCCATGTCGAGTCTCCGGTACGGTCGCTGAGTCGCGACGGAGGGTCACGGGGTAGATGGCCGATACGGTGCAAGTAACGTGCTAGGTTTGCGACGCTTCGTGCGCTTTACGGTAAACCTTTGATTGCGCGGGAATTAATGACTCATCCCGGGTCGGGGCGGGGCACTTGGCGGGGCGGGATGTGGGAACCCCGCCAACACCGCTTGCAGTTCCTGTATTGGCGAACCAACACATCGAGCCGACGCGGTAGCATGCTTCGGGCTCCTGATGTGCCGGGCAGTCTCCGACAGTTTTGCGCGAGAGGTGTTGGCCATGCGCTGACATACC
Organism: Paraburkholderia sp.; assembly: GCA_049523075.1. Lineage (GTDB taxonomy): Bacteria > Pseudomonadota > Gammaproteobacteria > Burkholderiales > Burkholderiaceae > Paraburkholderia. The sequence goes on along the minus strand of JBEKNG010000032.1, from coordinate 1,092 downwards.
GGCACCGCCTATCTTCTAACGTTTGCGGATTCTTTAGGGAAATCAACGGGTTAAATTCGCTGGTCCGGTTGATGCAATACAGCTCGCAACAGTGTTGGACAGGTGCCCCAAGCGGCGCTTTCATGAACCCGGAACACAGAGGCGAGCGATGAACAGCAAACAACAAGAAGTCCGTATCGAACGGCAGCGCGTAATGGTTAGCGCGGCTGGCGCCCCGTCTGATATTCCGTTCACGGACGAACACGACATACCGCTCGGTGCGCATCTCGTGACGAGCCGCTCTGGCTACGAACATCACGGCATCTATGCAGGCGCAGGCAGGGTTGTTCACTATGCCGGATTCGCCGACGGGCACTGCCGCGGTCCTGTTGTCGAAGTCACGCTGGACTGCTTTGGCGCCGGTAACGCGATCGCCATCCGCCTTCATCCCTGTGCGCATTACATGGGCAACGAGGCCGTCCAGCGCGCCCGTTCGCGTCTGGGCGAAAACCGCTATCGCCTGTTGACGAACAATTGCGAGCATTTTTGCGCGTGGTGTCTGTCCGGCGAGAGTCGCAGCCGGCAGGTCGAGACGTGCCTGGCGCATCCGCATGCAGGGCTACGTGTATTGGTGCGTCTGTTCAAGGCCCTTGTTGCGGCGGAATTGAAGGGCGCGTATTCAGGCGCTCGTATCGCCTGATCGCATTCATGGAAAGTATGGCTGCGACGATGAGGCCCGAAGGCCTGAAGCTTCGAAGGAGAAGGACATGTATGCCGGGGAAAAGTCGTTGCATTGGATCGTCGACAAATGGCTCGCACCAACCCCGGCCATGCCGGCGCGCGTCACCCGCATTTGCCGGACAGGTTCGCGTCGCGGGCGGGTGGTGTGCGTCGAGACGTTGCGTCCGGGTGGCGTACTCTCGATCGTCTTTTTCCGCCATGAAGACGGTACGTGGAACGTGTTCCCCCCAGCGGCTGAGCGTCCGGCAATGAACGGCTACCGGCGGGCCGCATGACGATGTGCTGCGCGTTCGCATCGGAAATGCCCGGTGAACCACCCAGATTGAGTATTCCGCGAAATGAAGGAAATGCCTAAGGAAGGTCTGAACAAAT
>JBEKNG010000031.1:0-15202 GCA_049523075.1 Paraburkholderia sp. | reverse complement strand
GTGTGGCCGGCCTCGCGATGAGTGGCGCTGCCCGCGCCGCTGATACCGGCAAGATCGGCCTCGATCTGCCGCTACTGACCTCGCCGTTCTGGCAGTCGTACAACAACTATCTGCCGGTGTACGCGAAGCAGATGGGGCTCGACATCTTCGCGCCCGTCAATTCGAACAACGATCCTGCCCAGCAGATCACCGATATGAACAACATCCTCAACCTGGGCGCGAAGGGGATCGTCGTGAGCCCGCTGGATTCGGCCGCGATCAGCCGTGCGCTCGACGCAGCCTCCGGGAAGAACGTCCCGGTCGTAGCGGTGGATGTCGCGCCGACTCAAGGCAAGGTGGCCATGGTGGTGCGCGCCGACAATCACGCATACGGCGAGATGGCCTGCAAGTACATCGGCGAGCATGTGAAAGCCGGCAAGGTTGTGCAGATCATGGGCGATCTGGCGTCGGTGAATGGGCGCGACCGTTCGGAAGCGTTCCGCGCGTGCCTGAAGCACTACCCGTCGCTGTCGATACTGGAGATTCCGGCCGGCTGGAAGGGTGAGGTCGCCGCGACTGCGCTGGACAGCTTGCTGACCGCCAATCCGGACGTGAAGGCGATCTACATGCAGGCAGGCGGGGTCTACCTGTCGCCGACGCCGCAGACGCTGCGCCGTAAGCAGATGCTGTTTCCGCTGGGCGATCCGAAACACATTGTGATTGTCAGCAATGACGGCATTCCGCAGGAATTCGACGCGATCCGTAAGGGCGAGATCGACGCCACCGTGTCGCAGCCTGCCGACCTGTACGCAAAATACGGCCTGTTCTACATCAAGGCTGCGCTCGCCGGACAGACCTTCAAGCCGGGTCCGACCGATCACGGCAGCAATATTGTCCAGCTCTCGCCGGGCGTTCTTGAAGACCAGTTGCCTGCGCCGCTTGTGACCAAGGCGAACGTCGACGACAAGAACCTGTGGGGCAACACGGTCAAATGAGCGAGCTCATGCACACGCCTGGCGTTGCGGCAGCGGTTGTTCCGCCCGGACTTCCTCCGGTCGTTGAAGCGCAGGACGTCACCAAGCGCTTCGGCTCCACGGCCGCACTGAAAGACGTGAGCATCCGCGTGATGCCCGGCGAGTCGCATGCACTTGTCGGGCGCAACGGGGCGGGCAAATCGACGCTGGTGTCGATGCTCACCGGCCTGCGCATGCCGGACACCGGCGAGATACGCTTCGGCGGCGTACCCGCGCCATCTATTGCAGACCGTGACGCGTGGCGCGAACGTGTGGCCTGCGTCTATCAGCATTCGACCATCATCCGCGATCTCAGCGTCGCGGAGAATCTGTTCATCAACCGTCAGCCCGAACGGCGCGGGGTGATCGACTGGCGCGCCATGCGCCGCGACGCGCGCGAATTGCTCGATCACTGGAAGATCGATGTGCGCGAGGATGCGCGCGCCGGCGATCTGAGCGTTGAGGCGCGTCAGCTGGTGGAGATCGCGCGGGCGCTGTCATATGGTGCACGCTTCATCATTCTCGACGAACCGACCGCCCAACTCGACGGCGACGAAATCAAGCGGCTGTTTCGCCGTATCACCGAGTTGCAGCGTGAAGGCGTCACCTTTCTGTTTATCTCGCACCATCTGCAGGAGGTGTACGAGATTTGCCAGGCCGTGACGGTGCTACGCGATGCGCGGCATATCGTCAGCGCGCCGGTTTCTGCCTTGCCGCGCGAGCAGTTGATTGAGGCCATGACAGGCGAACGCGGTGGCCTCGCCGTCGCCGACGCTGCCGCGCGCGCACCGTTGCCCGCCGATACGAAAGTGGCGCTGGAAGTCGCCGCTCTCGGCGGCGCGGACTATGAAGACGTGTCGTTCACGGTGAAACGCGGCGAAGTCATCGGCCTGACCGGTGCGACGAGCAGCGGTCGTACCAGCGTGGCGGAAGCCATCGCCGGTCTGCGCTCGCCGAAGCGCGGCGACATTCGCGTGGCCGGCAAATCGCTGCCGCGTGGTGACGTGCCTGCGGCGCTGGCAGCCGGCGTCGGCTGCGTGCCAAAGGATCGGCATCATGAAGGGCTGGTGTTGACGCAATCGGTGGCGGAAAACGCGTCCATGACGATCACGCGTTTGCTCGGCAAATTCGGCCTCACGCCACCGGCGAAGAAGAACGCGTTCGGCCAGAAGATGATCGACGCGCTCGGCATCGTGGCGCCGGGGCCGGAGCACGTGGTGTCGGGACTGTCCGGCGGCAACCAGCAAAAAGTGGTGATGGCGCGCGCGTTGGCGACGGATCCGGACCTTCTCGTCCTGATCGACCCGACCGCTGGCGTCGACGTCAAATCGAAAGAGGCGCTGTTGTCCGTCGTGGACCGCGTGCGCGAAGAAGGCAAGGCGGTGCTGGTGGTCTCCGGTGAACTGGATGACCTGCGCACCTGTGACCGTGTGCTGGTCATGTTCCGTGGCCGCGTTGCGGCCGAATTTCCCGCGGGTTGGCAGGACCACGACCTGATCGCATCCGTCGAAGGAGTCAGTCTTCATGAAGAATAGTATGCCAAGCCCTGCATTCGGCGCGGCTCAAGGACAGGCTGACGCGCAGGCTGCGCGTAGCCGCCGGGTGCGGATTGAATTTGCGCGGCTGCGCGACCTCGCCCTGGTGCCCGCGCTCGCCTTGTTGATTGTGATCGGCGCGTTCGTGAGCCCGAACTTTCTTTCCAGGGCTAACCTGATCAGCGTGTTGGGTGCGTCCGCGGCGCTCGCGCTAGTGGTGCTCGCCGAATCGCTGATTGTGCTGACCGGCAAGTTTGATCTGTCGCTTGAGTCGACGGTGGGGATTGCGCCTGCGATCGGCGCGATGCTCGTCATGCCGGCGGCTTCGGCAGGTTTTGGCTGGCAATGGCCGGCTGCGGCGGGCCTGCTGGCGATCCTCGTAGTGGGCGCGGTGATTGGTTTTATCAACGGCTTCCTGGTGGTTCGGCTCCGGCTGAACGCCTTCATCGTCACGCTCGCCATGCTGATTGTGCTGCGCGGGATGCTGGTGGGCGCAACCAAGGGCGGCACGCTGTTCGACATGCCGCCGTCGTTCTTCACGCTTGCCACCACCAGTGTGCTCGGGCTACCGTTGTCGGTATGGCTCGCAGCGGTGGCGTTCGCGGTGGCCGCTTTTATGCTGCGCTACCATCGTCTTGGGCGCGCGCTGTATGCGATCGGCGGTAATCCGGAGGCGGCGCGCGCTGCTGGGATTCGCGTCGAACGCATCGGTGGGGCGTATTCGTGCTCGGCAGCGTGCTGGCCTCGATTGGCGGCCTGATCGTCACCGGCTACGTTGGCGCGATCAATGCTAATCAGGGCAATGGCATGATCTTCACGGTGTTCGCGGCGGCGGTGATCGGCGGCATTTCGCTCGACGGCGGCAAGGGCACGATGCTCGGCGCGCTATCCGGTGTGTTGCTACTCGGCGTGGTGCAGAATCTGTTGACGCTGGCACAGGTGCCGTCGTTCTGGATTCAGGCGATTTACGGCGCGATCATCCTCGGCTCGCTGATGGTGGCACGCCTCGCGAGTGGCGAAGGCCAGAATTGATACCGGGTGCCGCGCGATCTATTACGGAGACCTATCTTGAGTAGTCCATTGCATACCGATGCCCGTCTGATTCTGCTGAGTCCGCAGGACAACTGCCTGATTGCGGCGGCGAGGCTCGAAGCCGGCACCCCGGTCGAAATTGAAGGCGAGCGCGTCACGCTCAGTAAGGCAATCGATCTTGGCCACAAGGTCGCACGAGGCGCGCTGGCGAAAGACGACAAGGTGCTGCGCTATGGCGCGGTGATCGGCCATGTGACCGAAGCCGTCGCGCGTGGCGAGCATTTGCACACCCACAACCTCGAAAGCGATTACCTGCCGACTTATACCCACGATGCAGGCCGCGAATTCGTGCATCATTGACGCGGTGTGATACCGCGCTGGAACGATCATGACTGACACTTCCGAAGCAACGATCCCGTCGGCTGCCGGCCCGCAGCCCGTGCTGCAAGGCTATCTGCGCAGCGATGGCCGCAAGGGCATCCGCAATGTGGTCGCGGTCGCGTACCTCGTCGAATGCGCGCATCACGTCGCCCGCGAGATCGTCACCCAGTTTCGCGAGCCGCTTGACGCGTTCGACGACCCCAACGCGGAACGCGATCCGGCCGTGCATCTGATCGGCTTCCCTGGCTGCTATCCGAACAGCTACGCGGAGAAGATGCTCCAGCAGCTCACCACGCATCCGAATGTGGGCGCGGTGCTGTTTGTGTCGCTCGGCTGTGAGAGCATGAACAAGCACTACCTGGTCGACGTGGTGCGGGCGACCGGCCGGCCCGTCGAGGTTCTGACGATCCAGGAAAAGGGCGGCACGCGCAGCACGATTCAGTACGGCGTGGACTGGGTACGCGACGCGCGCAAGCAACTGGCGGCGCAGCAGCGCGTGCCGATGGGCCTCGACGAACTGGTGATCGGCACGATCTGCGGCGGCTCGGATGGCACCAGCGGAATCACCGCGAATCCGGCGGTGGGACGCGCATTCGATCATCTGATCGACGCCGGCGCAACCTGCATCTTCGAAGAAACGGGCGAGCTGGTTGGTTGCGAGTTTCATATGAAAACGCGCGCGGCGCGGCCTGAACTGGGCGAAGAAATCGTCGCCTGCGTCGCCAAAGCGGCGCGCTATTACTCGATTCTCGGTCACGGCAGCTTTGCGGTGGGCAATGCTGACGGCGGCCTGACCACGCAGGAAGAAAAGTCGCTCGGCGCGTATGCGAAGAGCGGGGCGTCGCCGATTGTCGGCATCATCAAACCGGGCGATGTGCCGCCGACCGGCGGCCTGTATCTGCTCGACGTCGTGCCGGATGGCGAGCCGCGCTTTGGCTTCCCGAATATTAGCGATAACGCGGAAATCGGCGAGCTGATCGCGTGCGGCGCGCACGTGATCCTGTTCACGACCGGTCGCGGTTCGGTGGTGGGCTCGGCGATTTCGCCGGTCATCAAGGTGTGCGCGAATCCGGCGACCTATCGCAATCTCGCCGGCGACATGGATGTCGATGCCGGCCGGATTCTCGAGGGCCGCGGCACGCTGGAAGAAGTGGGCCGCGAAGTGTTCGATCAGACGTTGGCGGTGGCGCAAGGCGCAGCGTCGAAGTCGGAGACGCTCGGGCACCAGGAGTTTATTCTTACGTATAAGACCTTCGAGCCGGTTGGGCCGTCGTGCCTGCCTTCGAATGCGGCGCCGACGCATCGGGTGGTCGAGGTCACTCCGCATTGATCGAAGCGGTGGCGTTAAACGGCCCGATTACGCGCGGAGCGACACTGTCCGGCTCACCTCGACGTGGGTTGGCTACCTCAGTGGCTAACTGACGCGAGCCGCGGCATGCGTCCCACGGCGTCCGCATGGCAGTCGTGCCGCCACATGAACAATAGGAGACTTCGCTATGACAGAGGCGGTTGATTCAAAAGTCGCGCAGCGCCGCACGATCGGCCGCCGCGGGTTGCAGGTCACAGGACTCGGTCTGGGTACCGCACCGCTCGGCGGCCTGTACAGCGATCTGTCCGACGAACAGGCGTTGGCCACGGTGGCCGCCGCCTACGAGGCGGGCATCCGCTTTTTCGACACGGCGCCGCACTACGGCCATACGAAAGCGGAACACCGTCTGGGCGATGCGCTGCGCCGCTATCAGCGTGACCGGTATGTGCTGTCCACCAAAGCCGGCCGGCGCTTCGTGCCGCGCACCATGCCGTACGACGGCAGCGAAGGCTGGCAAGACCCGCTGCCGTTTCAGGCCATCTACGATTACTCGCACGATGGCATCCTGCGTTCGTTCGAGGATAGCCAGCAGCGGCTCGGCATCGCCGAGATCGATATTCTGCTGATCCACGACATCGGACGTGTCACACACGGCGAGAAAAATCCCTTCTACTGGAGGCAACTGACCGAAGGCGGCGGTTTTCGCGCGCTCGATGAATTGCGCTCGGCGGGCGTGGTCAAGGCCGTGGGGCTAGGGGTTAACGAAGGGGCGGCGATTCTCGAGATGATGGCTGATTTCGACATTGACTGCGCGCTGTTGGCAGGCCGCTATACACTGCTGGAACAGGCCACGCTCGACGATCTGTTGCCCGCGTGCGAAGCACGCGGCGTCAGCATCCTGTTGGGCGGCGCATTTAACTCGGGAATCCTTGCCCGCGGCGTGCAAGGGGACCTGAAGTTCAACTATGCTGCTGCGCCCAAAGAGGTGATCGACCGCGTGGCCCGGCTGGAAGCGATATGCCGCGAGCACAATGTGCCGCTGGCGGCCGCCGCGTTGCAGTTCCCGTATGCACACCCGGCTGTCGCAACGGTGCTGACCGGCGCGCGCAGTGTCGAAGAATTGCGCGAGAACGTCGCATCGTTCGAGCGACCGATTCCTGTGGAGTTATGGACGGCATTGCGCGACAAAGGTCTGCTGGATCCGCGAGCGCCAGTGCCGAAGGATTGAAGGACCATGCACATCGATGCTCACCAGCACTACTGGGACCCGGCTCGCGGCGATTACGGCTGGCTGACGCCGGACCTGGACCCGTTGTATCGTACCTTCGGGCCGGCCGATCTCGCACCGCTGCGTGAGCGCGCCGATGTACAGCGTACGGTGGTGGTGCAGGCGGCGCCGACGGTCGAGGAGACGCGCTATCTGCTGGAACTCGCGCAGGACGATGCGTCGATTGCGGGCGTGGTCGGTTGGGTGCCGATGCTCTCGCGCGACGCCCCCGACTTGATCGCCGAACTCGCACGCCATCCGAAATTCAAGGGCATTCGCCCGATGTTGCAAGACCTGCCGGACGACGATTGGATCGTCAATCCTGGTCTCGCGCCCGCCGTCGAAGCGCTGATCGCGCACGACCTCGCGTTCGATGCGCTGATTTTTGCGCGTCACGTGGACGCCCTGGAAACCTTCATCAAGCGTTTTCCGACGCTGCGCATCGTGATCGATCACGGCGCGAAGCCGCCGATCCGCGACGGTCGCAGCGGCTGGCAACGCTGGGCTGACGGTATTACGCGTCTCGCGAGCCTGGCGCATGTGCATTGCAAGCTCTCTGGGTTGGCGACGGAGGCTGCGGCCGGTTGGACCGAAGCGACGTTGCAGCCGTACGTCGATCATCTGCTGCAGTCGTTCGGCCCGGCGCGCTTGATGTGGGGCAGCGATTGGCCAGTGCTCAACCAGAACGGCGACTACCTGCTGTGGCATTCGGTGGCGAATACCTTGCTCGCCGGGTTATCCGACGCGGAGCGCGATGCAGTGTTCGGCGCAAACGCCGCGACGTTCTACCGTCTGTGAGGTCCATGCAATCTTCGAAGTTGAAGCACAGCACACACACCCTGACGAGGCGCTGAAACGCCGTGAAAAGCGCGCTGTTGAGCGCACGTTGCAAGATCCGGTATGACTCAACTGCCATTTCCATTTCAACTGGAGCCGTAGATGACACAAAGACTGGCCGGGAAGACGGCCGTGATTACTGCCGCCGGACAAGGTATCGGCCTCGCGACCGCTGAGCTGTTCGCACGCGAAGGCGCGCGCGTGATTGCGACCGACATCAAGATCGATTCGCTTGCCGGCAAACCGGTCGAAGCGCGCAAGCTCGACGTGCGTGACCCGGCCGCGATCAACGCGTTTGCCGCCGAAGTCGGCGCGATCGATGTGCTGTTCAACTGCGCGGGCTATGTGCACGCCGGTTCGATTCTCGAAGCGACGGAAGAAGATTGGGACTTCGCGTTCGATCTGAACGCGAAGGCGATGTACCGAACGATTCGCGCGTTTCTGCCGGCGATGCTGGAGAAGGGCGGCGGGTCGATCATTAATATGTCTTCGGCGGCGTCGAGTGTGAAGGGCGTGCCAAACCGCTTTGTTTATGGCGCATCGAAGGCCGCTGTGATCGGTTTGACGAAGGCCGTCGCTGCAGACTTTGTCGCACGTGGTGTACGCTGTAACGCGATCTGCCCGGGCACGGTGGCTTCGCCGTCGCTCGAACAGCGGATTGCGGCGCAGGCTCAGGCGCAAGGTGCGACCATCGACGCGGTGCAGGCGGCCTTTGTCGCGCGCCAGCCGATGGGCCGCGTCGGCAAGCCTGAAGAGATCGCGGCGCTGGCGCTGTATCTCGCCTCGGACGAGTCGGGGTTTACCACCGGCCAGGCGCATGTCATCGACGGCGGTTGGTCGAACTGATCAGCAGGGCGTAGTGCATGTAAAAGGACTCGCCTGTTTTTACTGGACACTCTGGATAGAGAAGGAAGTGCAACGATGAAACTGCTTCGTTATGGACCGAAAGGTCAGGAAAAGCCCGGCTTGCTCGACGCGCAAGGCAAGATTCGCGATTTGTCGGGCGTAGTGGGCGACATTGACGGCGCCACGTTGAGCGATGCCAGTCTCGCCAAACTGCGGGCGCTCGATCCGGCGTCGCTGCCAGTGGTCGAGGGCAACCCGCGCCTCGGGCCGGCTGTCGGCAAGATCGGCAAGTTCATCTGCATCGGCTTGAACTACGCGGACCACGCGGCGGAGTCGAACCTGCCCGTGCCAACCGAGCCGGTGGTGTTCAACAAGTGGAATAGCGCGATCAGCGGCCCGAACGACGACGTTGAAATCCCGCGTGGCTCGAAGAAGACCGACTGGGAAGTCGAACTCGGCGTAGTGATCGGCAAGGCTGCCAAGTACATCGACGAAGCCAATGCACTCGACTACGTCGCCGGTTACTGCGTGATCAACGACGTCTCCGAGCGCGAATGGCAGATCGAACGCGGCGGCACATGGGACAAGGGCAAGGGTTTCGACACGTTCGGCCCGATCGGCCCGTGGGTCGTGACGCGCGACGAAGTGGCCGATCCGCAGAACCTGACGCTGTGGCTCGAGGTGGACGGCCATCGCTATCAGAACGGCACGACCAAAACGATGGTGTTCGGTGTGGCAAAGCTGGTGTCGTATCTGTCGACATGCATGAGCCTGCAACCGGGCGACGTGATTTCGACCGGCACGCCGCCGGGTGTCGGCATGGGCGTAAAGCCGAATCCGGTCTACCTTAAGCCGGGTCAGACGATCCGCCTCGGCATCGAAGGACTGGGCGAGCAACAGCAGAAGACTTACGCGGCGGAGTAATGCTGCGGGACTTGCGGCGCTAACCGCTTCGCAGCAAGGCTATGCGAAATCGAAGGTCGTTCCTGTTTTGCCGGGAACGGCCTTTTTTGTTGTGCGGTGCTAGTCCACACCCTTGTTCAGCATAGGCGCGGGCCGCTGGTGGTTAGCGTGCGCCGCCGCCCTATTACCCTTAACCCGCCGGCACGCTTTCCCCGCCGTCGCCGATCCGGTTGATGGTCCCTTGCGCGACAGCGACAAGCCGCTCGCGATCGCCGTCCATCACGAAGATATTGCACTGACAGGTCGCCTGATGCCGTCCGGCATAGACGACCTGCGCTCGCGCGACCAGCATGCCGTTCATGGCGGGCCGCAGATAGTTGATCTTGTATTCACCTGTGACGACCCGCGGTCCGAGCGCCAGTGCCCCGGCGAAGGTGAGCGCATTGTCGGCCAGGTAACTGATCACTCCCCCATGGACGAAGCCGTGCTGTTGCCGCAACTCATCACGAATCGGCAGGCATAGCGTCAGTTCAGTGGCGCTCGCGTGCATCAGTTCGGCGCCAAGCAGCATGCTGAACGGCTGGGCGTGGAGTGCGCCGCGCGCCCGGTCCAGTAGATCGGTCATTGTTGAGTCCTTCGGGGCGATGCCCGTGGTGGCGTCCCTACCCACTCTAGGAAGCGTCAACGCGCCACGTCAAGGTGAATCACAAAAATGGCTCCAGCATTATTGTGAAAGACGACGTAAATAGCGTGATTGCATGACCAAAGCACGCGTAAGGCGGGGCCCCGCTTGCTATTTAGCTATTTAGGCGGGCAGCGCCGCGTAAGCGGTGGCGAGATGGTAAGGCGTTGTAGACGGCATGTCGGCGCGCGATACGTCGCCCGCTGCCGTCTTGCACTCGTACCAGCCCTGCGCGTGCAGAAAACGCTGCTGAAAGCGCTCGATCTGCCCTGGCATCACGGCACGTGCGGCGTCGTCGTCGCGCGTGGCGAGTGCGCGCAGATATTCGCTTTGCGCCCAGATCCGCTGCGTTGCGTCTTTGACGCGACCGGTTTCGTCAAGCGACGCACAGACCCCGCCCGTGGCCGGATCGATGCCGTATTGCTGCGCGAACCCGAAGGCCCGTGAGAGCGCCTCGTCGAGACCCGATCCGTCCAGCAGCACACCTGCCTGCTTGACCAGCCAGAACCATTCGAACTGATGGCCGGGCTCCAGACGATTGTCGTCCGCGCCCAACGGCAGTTCCGCGATGCAGCCGGTCGGCGCATGCACGAAGGTGCGCTCGATGGCATCGGCCAGCTTGCGCAGTGCGGCATCGAATGCGCTATCCTGGGTGGCGGCGCGTGCGGCGAGCCAAGCCTCGGTGAGGTGCATCATGGGGTTCTGCACCGGCGTGCCGGTCACGGTCGAAAAATCCGCGTCGAGCGCGGCGTTGAACAGGCCGTGTTGCGCTGCAAAGCGGTTTTCGATCAATTCGGAGGTATTGCGAACGATGTTCAGTGCATCGGGATTTCCGGAGCGCGCGCCGTATTCGGCGCACGCGAAGACCAGGAACGCGTGCGTATAGAGGTCCTTCGTCGTATCCAGCGGCGCGCCTTTTGCGTCGACACTAAAGAACCATCCGCCGCGCTGCTTGTCCTGAAAGTAGTGCACGAGGGCATCGAACAGCACATTGGCGTGGGCAGTCTCGCCTGCCTGGGAGAAGACGAACAACTGGCGGGCACAGGCCATCGCGCGGTAACGTTCGGCGGGCAGCGGACGGTGGTCTTCGGCGCTGACCGCTTCGTATGGCAGCTTCAGCGCCGTATTGAAGCCCGGCCCGCGCCAGATCGGCAGAACGATGCGTGCGAAATGATCGCGTAGCGTGGCGGCAAGGGTGATCGCGGAGGCGGGTGTGTTCATGCTGTGAATCGGCTTCGGTAAGATCATAAAAAAGTACGCGCCCGAGCCGGCAACGGCGGCCCGCGACCAAGCATAAAGCAAACCGCTGGCGATGGCACACCGGCGCATGCTCAAATGCGCTACCAAAAATTGGGTCAAGGAGGAACACACATGCTCGGGAATCTCGAACTCGTCTCGCGACTGGTGTTGGCGGCGGCGCTGGGCAGCGTCATCGGCGTTGAGCGTGAACGCCTGTCGTGGGCTGCGGGGCTGCGCACGCACATGCTGGTGTGCGTCGGTTCGGCGCTCATCATGATCGTATCGGCGTTCGGCTTTGCCGACGTGCTGGGTACCCAGAATGTCGTGCTCGACCCCTCGCGGATGGCCGCGCAGGTGGTCTCCGGCATCGGCTTTCTGGGCGCGGGCTCGATCCTGATGCGCGGCGAGATCGTGCGGGGGCTCACGACCGCGGCGAGCCTGTGGTCGGTGGCGGCGATCGGGCTGGCGGTGGGCGGCGGCATGTACACAGCGTCGATTGCGGCGACCATCATCATCCTGATCATCCTGGCGGGCATCAAGCCGCTCGAGCGTCGCTTCATCACGGTCAGGCAGCGGCGTCAGATGACGTTGCTGGTCGAACGCGGCGCTCTGACGTTCCATTCGCTGCACGAGGCGCTTGGCTCGGCAAGCCCGCGCGTCAAGCAGTTCGTGATGCAGCAGAGCGACGATGCGCCCGAACATGACGTGGTGATGATCACGCTGCACCGCGTTTCGACGACCGAATATGCGGCGATTCGCGACCGCTTGCGTCAACTGCCTTGCGTGAAGGAATTCCGCGAAGACGATTCGACGTCTTAAATCAGCGATTGGCTTTAGCGGGCGCGCGTGGCCATGAGACAATGCGGTCTCGAAAAAACTGATGGCATTTTGTAGCGGTATACGGCGCCCGGCGGCCGGCGACGACCGCTTCTTTCTCTATGGCAGATTCCGCAGCATCCACGCAGTCCCGTACGACTCGCGCCAGCTCGACGAAGCGGCGCGCGAACACCGTCTCCACCGAGACCGAAAACAAACTGGCGCGTGCCGCCCGCTCGGCACAGCGCCTTGCACAACTGAGCGATGCGTCGCGCGACGACAGCACGCTCGATATGTTTCCCGACGATCCGACTCGCGCGACGCTGGAGGCGATGAATATCGACGTCCGGCAAGGCACGCTGCATGGCTTTGAATTGCCGGGCGTCGTGCTGGCCGCAGTCGGCGTGACCACCGGCCTGGATGGGGCGGCAAGCGCCTCGCCTGATACGAGGTCCGCGCGCCGGGCGCCGCGTGAGAAGGTCGAGCCGGCCTATGCCGCAGTGCCGCTGGACGGTTTTGAACGTTTCGAGCCGACGCAGAAGGCACTCGCGCCAACGGATGAGCCTGCGACCACGGTTGGCTTGAGTGGCCAATTGCGCGAACAGGTGGCGCGTGCGGCGCCGAAGGGCGATGTGCAGAGCACATCGTTGCCTGTTAGCCTTGGGCTCGTTTCGCCGTCGATGGCGGCGGCGAGTCTCGTGCGCAGCGTGACCGCGCGGCGTCAGGTGGGCGATGCCTCGATTGAGCCGACCACCACCGGCAAACCGGGCGGCGTGCCGCTGCAGCGGTTTGCCGAGACTTCCGCCAAGGCCGCGACGGCCTCGCGCGACGGTGCTGCGGTGAACGGTGAAACGTCGGATGGCGGGTTGGCTGCTTCTTCGACTGCATCCGTCGAGCCGCTGTTGGGCGATGCGGCGGAAGTGGCCAAGGCGTCGGCGACGGCGGGTGAGGGCAAGGCGTCAGCGAGTGTGGCCGAAGCGACGGCGGATGTGGTCAACATGGCTGGCGTTGCGGGAGCCTCTGCGGCCTCATCGGGGGTGACAGGTTCGGCGGCAATGGCCGACGCGGCAAGCGCCCCAACGCCCGCCCGCCCGAACGCACCGTTTGCCGCGCCACTCCAGGATACCGCTCCCACTCTCCCCGAACTCGACCGTGCGCGGGCAACGGCGTTTGCCGATACGGTCGACGCACTGTACGGCGTGATCTCCGACCAGCGCCGCGCCGCGACCGATCATTCGCGCCGCATGAAATGGATGCTATCTATCGTGGTCGGCGCGCTGCTCGCGACCGTCGCGATCGGCATGACGCAGACTGTCCTGCTGATGCGTCTGACCCGCGAGACCACCGCGCAGCAGCACCGCATCGAACAGTTGATGCAGAACCAGCAGACGGCGATGACGAGCCTGCTCGACGCCCACCTTGCCGTAGCGAATGCGGCTGCGGCTGCACCGTCCGGCGCCTCTACACCGGTTGTGGCGCCACCCGCACCTGCCGCGGCCGCCGCTGCGCCTGTTAGCAAGCACAAAGCGCACGCGCACGCCCACAAGCCCAAAGCGGCGCCCACCCGCTGATCGACCGAGCCGACCGGTCGCGAGCTCGCGCGCCGGTCTGCCGCTCACGCAACCGCTCCCCACATTTCGCGACGATCGACGTACCGCATCGGCTTGGTCCGGCGCGGTGTGGCGGACCGCGACGCGCGTACGAACTGAGCGTGCCTGTTGCAATGACGCAGGGCAACATCCCACCAAATCCATGCGACAAGGGACCACACCTAAAAAATGTTGCGTTGCACTAGCTTTTGCCTAGGGAAAACCCTATAATGCCTCTTAAGGGAAAACCCTAGCACCAATTTAACCGGGAGTCGCCATGAGTGTTATCTTTGCATTGTTCCAAAAGGTCAGCGACCTCTTTGCGTCGCCACATCTGCCGATGGATTCGGATTACTCGTACGAAGCGCGTCACCGCGAAGCCGAGCGTCAGCGCCGCGCGCAATCTACGCTGTTCGGTATCAAGCTGAGCGACTAATACGCTCGGGATTGGCGCGGTCTGCCGCGCCGGTTGCGTGCGCGTCGAGCGCGCGATGCTGTAATCGAGCCACGGTTTTGCCGTGGCTTTGTTCGTTTACGACTTGGCACGGCCGTGCCGTGCTGTGCCCGCGACGCGGCACTTTCCATCGCCCTTACGCGTTATGTCAGACGCATCTGCTGCCCGGTCGCGCTCAGCCGAGATCTCTCGGTTTACGGAGCGTCTCCGGTAATCATCTGATGAAATCAAGTTACCAAAGAGCCTTTCCGAATATTTCCTGGCCGAAATGAATGTAACAAGGGCTGACAGCAGTGGCCCGTCGGATTGGCCCGCGGCCTTCGCCAAGCCGCCAATAAGCTTGCGCTTTCCCTACGGACACGAATGCGCATCGCTCCCCGATTTTTGAAACTTCCTCTTACAAGCGCTCACGCCTTTAAGCATTCTGGGTCGTTAAAGTTCTTTTCAAGCGCCGGTGCTGGACAGTGTTTCCGTCATTCGGTCCGGGCGACATCAATTTTGAAAGGGAGGTTCCAATATGAAAACGTGGAATAAGACATCGCGTTCGATTCTCGCAACCGTTGTGGCCGGCGGCGCGTTGCTGACCGCGAGCAGTGCATTTGCCCAGGCAGACCGCATGGTCATCGCCGCGCCGGGTCCGGTTGTGACTTACGGTCAGCCGCAGATGATGCCGGTTGGGGTGCAAATTGACATCGGCTGGCACGGCGATCGTTACTGGGACGGCCACCGTTATTGGGCGCATGACGACTGGATGCGTCGCCATCCGCACGATCAGGATCCGCGTCACCACGACGACCATCGACAGGATCATTATTGATGGAGTCGTAGCGACGCGACGCGCCGTGAGATCTGGCAAGGCCGGTCTTCCCGAAATGGGAGACCGGCCTTGTTGCTTTGGGTTGCGCAAAAGCGCGTTGCGGTATCCTGCTCGACCCGTTGCGCGAAGCGGTCGAAGCAGGGCGCGTCTATGTGCCGCTGCGCCGGCTTCTATGATGCGATGATGCGTACAAATCGTCCCGACAACACTCTCGGATACACCTGCCCTACGACATGAACGACACCTACTTCTACGACCCGGCCAAGGGTCACGGTCTCAAGCATGATCCTTTCAAGGCCATTGTTGCGCCGCGCCTGATCGGCTGGATCTCAACGCGCAGCGCCGACGGTCATCTCAATCTGGCGCCGTATAGTTTCTTCGGCGCTTTCGCGACGTTCCCGGCCATCATCGGTTTTTGCAGCGAAGGCCGCAAAGACAGCATCAGTAACATCGAAGCAACTGGCGAATTCGTCTGGAATCTCGCGACCAGGCCGCTCGCCGAG